>CALHUZ010000370.1 GCA_938039305.1 uncultured Saprospiraceae bacterium | reverse complement strand
CAATTCAATGATGGATTCGCTTGCCCGACAGAACTTCCAGTGGTATTCCAATATGACTTTGGAGATAATATGAATATGCCGATTGCAAGACAGTTAGTATATGAGCAAGATCTTGGAAACGACGATGTACCAGACTATTCTATGGTATGGCTTGGAGCAGGTGTATCACACGAGACATTAGATCCATCTGATGAGACGGCAAGTGGAGATACAAAGGATGACGGGTTTAAAATGGAAGATGTATTTACTGAAGGTGAAGTCAACAATGCTACAATTATTCTAAATGCTAATCGTACTGATAGCGACGCTCACTGGGGCTTATGGTTCGATTGGGATCAGGATGGTCAAGCAGACCAGTACTATGGTGGACAAGCAACTATCAGCGGGTCTACAGAAGTTGAAATCCCTGTGACAATACCAGCAGGTATCAGCGGTCGCAGCATAGCGATAAGAGTACGTACTTCAGTAAGTGAAATAAAGGAAGAAAACTTTGCAGGTGATATTTACGAGCCAGGCGAAGTAGAAGATTATATCATAACAATAGACAATACCGAGATCTGTGCAAACGGTATTGACGATGATAAAGATGGTCTATTAGATTGTGACGACACAGAATGCGTAGACAAGTGTAAGTCAGGTGAAACTGGTTCTGCTGGAAACGGAGGTCTTGAGAGTAATGAAAGACTCAATGACAAAATCACAAAATCACTCTTCCAAAGAAGAATGAGAGGACAAGCTACTGAATTAAGTAGAAGAGGTCTTTCAAGATTCCAACCATCATTTAACAGAGCAGTTGGTCCACTTCAATTAAGCGATCTTATCCCAGTTGATAAGATTCCTGGCACACAGACTTATATAAATTCGCCACAACACTTAATCAGTCTTACGAATGCGGTTGACTTATTCGCAGTAGATGTATTTGAAAATGACAAAAGAGTCGCAGCTATGCTATCACTTGAGACAGTTGATGGAGTATATGAGCACACTAAGTACATCTGTGATAGACTAACAGGATCTAAAGTTCTTGACATATTCAAGTACAAGATCGACGGTACAAACGAATTTATAATTGCAAAATTAGAATTACCGGATGGCAACATAGAATACTCAGTAAGTTTTAGTATAAGAGAGACTACTGATGGTCATATGAACTTAGAAAGTTACTGGAATCTTGGTGACTACACTAAAGACTCACGATTCATGAACTTCCAGATATGGGCGAACAATACAAGTAACCTTTTCTCATTAACTACTGGAATCATTGACTTAATTAAGCAAAACTCCACGATTGACAATTACCTAATCGGAGATGCTCCTTCAGTATTTGTAAAGTCAGGAAGCATTGACAAAGGAAATCTACACTTGAACATAGTAAACAAGATAGGAGTAGAATATCTGGAGACTGCAGGAAACTTTAGCCTCACTGAGACTATGGAGCAAACAGATTATAACAATGTGATTCAATTATCTGGAGCATTAAATGAAGAAATCACTTTAGCTGTAGGAGATGTATACTACATGGGATTAGCGTTCTACCATCCTGATTTTCAAGTTGAAGATGAAATATTCTTAGCAAACGGAGCTTGGGGATACTCAATAGAAGGAAGTAGTGAAGAAGTTACGACTTATGAAGTTCTCCCAACACAGACTTATGACGACAATCATTTTGAAGTACAGAGAGCAGTGAAAGCATCAGGTCAGGTATTAGACTTTATAAACTTCTATAGATCATTCGATCCTCGATTTACGAAAAGAGATCTTGATCAATATCAGAGCTTGAGTTTCACAGGAAGTGGAAACGCGACTTTGGAAATAGCTATTCTAAAAGAAGGAGCTGCCTCATGGGAAGAGCAAGGAAAGACAATTATAGAGCTGTCATCAGAAGATAGAGAATATACTTTAGGAAAGTCATTTTTCAAGAACATCAATGACGTCAGTAGTAGCTGGGACGATGTATATATGATCGTTGTTAACGTACTCGGTGATCACAATGAAGTGAAACCTTTTGATATGATGATTAGTGATTTCTACTTTGGCCACAGAACAAAAGAACAATCATATGTTGTGTTCTCAGATGTAAATGTAATCGGCCCTAAGGTTGGCGATCATGTAGCGTCTGCTTCAGACGGAACTGATCTTGGACTAATTAATATGTCAGCTGATTTCAAAGGAGTGACTGTTCCATTGACCATAGCAAACTTTGGGTCTGGAGAAGTTATAGTAGATGATATAGAAATAATTGATCCATCAGGGACTTTTGAGATAATAGGATTCGAGCCTGGATCTGTTCAAAGCGGTGATAGTCTTTCATTTGAATTAAGCTATCGTCCTGGTGCAGTAAATGTATCATCAGATGTACAAGTAAACATATATATGGATACAGATGAAGGATATACAATGGTTCCAGTAAATGTAAAAGCGCAAAGTGCATGTGTAGTTACAGATCACATATCAACTGATGATATAAAAGACGAGACGGAGCGTGAGATAATAGCGGTCGAATCGATAGCTTCAGATGCGCAAGTCACAGATGTACAAAAACTTACTTACTCTGCTAATCAAGAGATATCACTGACTGCAGGATTTGAACTTGCTAAAGGTGGCACCTTACAATTAGTTATAGAAGACAAGTGTTCAGTAAACCAATAATTAACTCTTAAACATTACAAATCATGATGATCACACAAAGAGAACAACAAGTACTTCAGCATATATCTTTCGGTTTAACTGACAAAGAAATAGCCAATCGACTATACATAAGTAGTCACACGATTATAAGTCACAAGAAGAATCTTCGCGAAAAATTAAGCGCTGCAAATGCACCTGAGTTAGTGCGTATAGGTTTCCAACTAGGATATCTATCATTGAGCGAATGATGTTGAGTAGGACATCATAAGTAATTGAAAGTAAAAAAGCATGTGGACTTCCACATGCTTTTTTATTATATGCATATCATAGTCAGACCTTAGGCTTAAAAAATCATTGGATTATATTAAGAATATCCAAATATATAGACGACTTAGTCGTTTGATATCCATAAACTTCAAATCAATGAAAGGGATAGTATTTACAGAGTTTTTGGATATGGTAGAGGAAAAGTTCGGCTATGAAATGGTAGATCATATCGTTACAGAGTCTAAACTTGAATCAAATGGTATATATACTGCTATAGGGACCTATCATCATGCTGAGATCGTTCAACTGCTAACGAATCTCTCCGAGCGCACCGAGATTGACCCTGGCGTCTTACTACGCGCCTTTGGTGAGTATTTGTTTGATACGTTCCTTAGGGCATATCCTCAGTTCTTTGCCGCTGAAACCAACGCCTTAAGCTTCTTAGAATCTATAGACAGACACATTCACGTCGAGGTGCAGAAGCTTTATCCAGAGGCTACCCTTCCAAAATTCGAAACACAACAAAATGATAATGGCGAGCTCATTATGATTTATAAAAGCGAACGTAAGATGGGTGCTTTAGCGGAAGGATTGATTGAGAAATCGATCTTACACTACAAGACTCCATATGATGTTAAAAAAGAATTGTTGGCAGAAGATGGAAGTGAAGTAAGATTCACAATTACTCCCAAAGAAGTTTAGATCTACAAATATCCTGATGTGGGAAGTCAAGAGTACGTATTTAGCA
>CALHUZ010000369.1 GCA_938039305.1 uncultured Saprospiraceae bacterium | reverse complement strand
ACTCATGCCCCCAGTACTGTGATAAGCTTCTAACTCAATACCATTTTCGAAAATCGGCTGGATATCTGGAATCCTTTCATTAAGTAAAGGGACTTTCCAAATGATCTCATACTGAGTAGGTTCTATCTCCTTGATCTCAAGGTATGCAGGTCTGATCTCATGTGCCGACATCATCAGTGAAGACAGCAAAGAACAAAAGATCAACGCTGACCTGATCACACTGCTCAACACGCTCCTACTCGATCGATCCTTACTCACCATCCTGTCTGATGATTTTATAATTCTTACGGATGGCATCAGTTAATGCATCACTAAAGTATTGTCTATTGCTTGTCTTCCAATCTATCTTCACCTCATCGATGATCTCTTCTAAAGGAATTTCTTGGCTGTCTGTACTTTCTGTGACATGCACAACATGCATACCAAATCCAGAACGTATAGGTTCTTGCCAACCGGTCTCGGTTGTCGCGAATAATGACGCTGCAAACTCACTTCCAAATACTCTCGTCACTTCTGAAAGCTCTTTTGAATCTTGAAAGGTTACTATGTGAAACGCATCTCCAGATTTTTCAATTTCTGATGGTTGCTTCGATCTCAGTTTTTGATACAACTTCTGTGCTACTCCTACATCATCTTTATGAAGATCTGAGTTTATGTAGTATTGATAGAAAGTAATCTGTGGTTCACTTCTATAATCTTCTATATGCTCTTTATAGAAGGCTTGAAGATCTTCTTCAGATGGATCTTGAGTGTCCGCTAAGTCCTGTGCAACAAACTCATACTTCTGCCTTAATCTTCTTTTTATAATCTCATCATTATGATCAAGGTTGAGCTTTAGTGCTTCTTTATAATAAATCTCACTATCCACATACTCTGCGATTAACTTTTCAATAGTCTCTGGGCTTGGATCTTCATTCCAATTCTTTTTATAAAATTGACTTAATCTGGAAACGTCATCATCAGTGATTATAATCTCATCTATGCTCTCATCTGCACCATTGAAAAAATGGTCAATAACAAAAATGCCCAAGCCTATTAATAGAAAGTAAAAAAGAGGCTCTTTTGCGTATCGGTTCATACTGCTCTATCTATATCACTTAGAAGGTTCATACCATATCGGACTACTCCAAGCTCTTTCTTGAGTGGTTGCATCTAGATCATCCGGAATAATAATACCTAAAGCCTTAGCATCATATGTAGTCCATCTTGGAGTCGGAATTTCTAAAACCCTTACTAAATATAACGCTGACTGTGCAGCATCAAAGTCTGGATCATTCCAAACTGCGCTAAGAGTAGCATCACCTATAGTATTAGTGTATGAGGCATCGGGGACATCTACAGTATTACCAACTGCAGGAATGTTTCCATTGGCATCTTTTACTCTTTTATCTGACCAAGCGGCATTGTATATTTTCTCATGCGTTTTTCCAGCTTTATCTATCCACTGCTTTATGATCTGTATGCGATCGAGGTTAGCGCCATCTGCATCTTTGCTGGCCCAAACTATAAAGTCTGGTGATTCTGTTTTGCTTTCTAATTTACTTCCCATCGGAACGCCAGAATCGTAAGCTTTGTCCAACCATGATTGATCACTTAAGTCAGTGCCAGCGAAGTCTGTACCCATAAAGAACCTTACTGCTATCCGAGGTCCGCTTGTCGCAAATGTTTCTTTGCGCTTGAGCGAACTGTATATAGAGGATCTTGTATTTTCCTCAGCCCATACGCCAGCTAAGCCTGCTGCACTCATATATCGAGATCTTAGAAATCGGCTTCCTCTTTCCCCAGCTTGCAATCTTACTTGTGGGCTTCCATCTACAACTCCCAACTTGCCAAAATATCCATCTTCTTCAACCGGGCCTCCAGAGTTATGGCCATCAGAAGAGCCAATGATTCCAAATTCATATGGATTAACACCGAGTTCTTTTTTATGCGAAAGCCCTTGTTCAAATGCTTCACGAACATAACTTCCCTGAGGCTTACTAGCAGGAGGTAGGCCTACTGCAAAAGTGTAAGCGTACAGTTCATAATCTGCAAATTCATCATTGGGGTTTAAGAGCGGATGAGACATAGACTGTCCCTTGATCTGAACTACTTCATTGATCGGTTCATTGTCTATCCTTAGTTGAGCATAAGCTTTATCGATCGGTCTGCCATCATAAGTTTTCTTGTCGTACATGAGTCCATCGCTCATATTAGAATTGTGAGGAATTGCAATTAGATCAATGCCCTTAGCTTTTTCTTTTTCCATCCACTTCCATAGCTGCTCTGGGTCTTGGCTATCAAAAGAAGAAAATGGAATAGTTGATATCTTATCTCCTTTGTAGATGACGTTACGGTGCATGTTAGCGGCATACATATTTTCGGGTGCACCGCTTCCTCGGGATGGACTGGACGTCCATTCATAAGCGGGAAAAGTTGTAAATACTCCCGGTTCATTGAATCGATTTGCAATTTCTATTTGCTTCTGCCAAGTATCAGATATGACATCTTTTTCGATTAGATCTGTCATGGGTTCATTGCGAGCAAGGCTTTGTCCTACTTCACCAAAAGCAGCTAACGACTCAGCCCTATCTTCACTTCTTATTCTTTTTGCAAATTCTAATTTAGCTAGAGGACTATCCTTATCAAGCATCTGCATCATAACGCCCATGTATTCGGCATGATCAGTGACAGCCATAAAGTCAAGCGGTCGTCTGTTTTGAATATCTCCAGCAACAGGATGTTGTATCATTTCTCCTTTACCAAATCGATATGCGTCTTCAGGTGTCGTTCTGACGTTGTATATGAATGCATCAAAAGACCAACTCGAGTGGATATGTAAGTCTCCGAAATAGGCATTGCGATTGGGATTATAGTCCACAGTCTTCGCTGTAGCCGTTATGTTGTCGGCAACATCTGCACTTTGATTTTTGCTTTGTTCTACTTGATTATCACAAGAGAGCAGAGTGACCACAACTAGGGCAACCCATAAATAGTTAGTTTTCATACGTAGCATGTTAGTAGCCGTAAAGTAGTGAGATTAGTATGAACATCCTAAATCTGTGAAACAAGTAATATTTGCGCTAAGCGATCAACTCTACCCTACTATTAACGAGTTAGGCCAGAGAAAGCATCACAATAGCTCCAACACCCAGTAAAATACCAATCACCTTCATACGATCTGGATGCTCCTTGTAAAAGATAAAGCCTATGAGAGAAGTGAGGACAAGGATACCTATACTATTAAGCGGAAAGAGGATGGAGCCCTCCCAGCCCTTTGCTAATAGTACGACTAAAAGATAGATGCTCAAGTAGTTAGGCAGCCCAAGAGTGATACCACCTATGAGCTCTTTGACACCTGGAGTCCTTCTGTCTTTGAGATATTTGCCAAGAGCGAAAACCACTCCGAAAACAGCAGCTGTACCAAAAGAAGTCGCCGTAAAATAAGCGCTCTCTGTCCCAACGATCCCTTCGACTTCTACATAGAACAAGATGACTTCGATGATACCGCTCAAGACAAATGTCACTAAAGGATAGACGATCAACGGTTGGAAGAATGAAAACTTTGTTTTGCTCTCCTTAGGAGGGATATTCACTAAAAAAATAGCAACGACCGCCGCCGCTATACCAATGGCCTTATACCAACCCAATGGCTCTCCGTATACCGCAATCGCAACTGACGCAGGAACGATGAGTGACATCTTCTGTATGATCGCAGTCAATGCCACTCCACTCTTCTGAAAGGACAAAGCCATGATGTTAAAACCAGTAATGAACAAGAATGCCAGCGCTACGCTATATGGTAACCAAGGCTTGCTCAAGACATCTGCAGGCACCGCCGACTCACCTAACAACACCGAGGCAAAGGTCACACAGACGATGTAATTGATGATGATGGCATGAAGGTTATCCACCTTGTACCGATCAAAATTCTTGAAGATGACTGCAAGAACAACATTGCATAATATGCAAAGTAAAAGAAGAATCATAGGCCTCTGAGATAGCTTGAATCAGCATGTAAGGACGGGCTTATTAGCGAGATACCATAATTAATTCTTAATGTCTCCCTCCTAACATCTGCACAAGCAGCAAGCTTGTATATTTATGTCAAAT
This sequence comes from uncultured Saprospiraceae bacterium, assembly GCA_938039305.1. Lineage (GTDB taxonomy): Bacteria > Bacteroidota > Bacteroidia > Chitinophagales > Saprospiraceae > JAJRXG01. The sequence goes on along the minus strand of CALHUZ010000369.1, from coordinate 3,112 downwards.
AAATAACCAAAATAATGAAGAACATATTTATAATAATCTACCTGCTCACAGGTGCATGGTTACTCACAGCCCAAGATGAGAAATGGCCTGATGTAGACAAGAGTACGTTTGACATGATCTACTATCCAGAAAATGTAGCATGGAGAAACTACCTCGGCGAAGATCAAAGAAACATAAGCCCAAAGCTAAAACTCACTTATAGTCGTCCACAAAAGAATGGACGTGTTTTATTCGGCGACCTAATCAAGTACGGTAGCGAATGGAGGCTTGGCGCAAATGAAGCAACTACACTAAGCACATATGTGCCAGTTGGCATAGGTGATGCCATACTACCTCCAGGTGCGTATACTATGTCCGCACTTGTAGAAGACGGTTTCTGGACGATTAACTTTTCTACAGAATCAGGTATCTGGGGAAGTGCTAATAGAGATCAATCAAAGACTGTAGCTTCTATAAGATACACAGTGGAGATGGTCCCAGATAAGAGAGAGGATCTTGCTATGACATTTCACGAAGTGGATGACAACAATGCGAATTTGGTTATAGAATGGGATGGACATAGAGTGACGGTACCAATGGATTTTAACCCGATCATGTTTAACAATCCAGATCCAAGTCCAATGGATATGGCTCACTATCCACGAAGCAGTGCTTTCACTAACTACGCTGAAGGAGATGCCAAGAACATCACTCCTAAGATCCAGGTGACTTATAGTCGCCCACAAAAGAAAGGAAGAAACATCTTTGGTGACTTACTGAAGAATGGTGACGTATGGAGAATGGGAGCGAATGAAGCAACTGAGATAGTTGTTTACCAAGATGTGATGATCAACGGAACAAAACTGGAAAGAGGAAGATATGCGATGTTCGCTAAACTCGGTGCCACTAACTGGGACATCATCTTTTCTAAAGACTACCCTATCTGGGGAGCTCATGATAGAGATGTTTCTAAAGACATAGCGACAGTATCTGTACCTGTGACACAAGATGATGAAGTACTTGAGGCATTGTCTATCATGTTCGAAGAAAAGTCAGACAAGTTAGTTCATATGCATATCGGATGGGATAAGACGCGTGTTGCGATTCCATTTGCGTTTTAAGGAAGAGTGAAATTATAATTTATAAGAAAGCCCCGAGTGCGTTTGCGCTTGGGGCTTTTTTTATTGCTTTTTGAAATTGCAATTTTCAAACTACTTGTGTTAATGCTATTTCAAGACAAAGTCCACCCCCTGCCCCCTCCAAAGGGGGAAATAGAAATGTCATTTCAAATAAAGTGTTTTTTTTTGTAATGAAGCGCGAGCACCTTTCACGAGTTCAGGGCACAGGTGGCAGAAAGGACACAACACTTTTTCTTCTTGACGACAACAAACCCATCCTCACTCCCTACCAAAGGCAGGCAAGCTCTCTCTTTCAAGGAAGGACGGTTGTTTGTGCTATTGCTAAACTTTCTATTTCAAAATCAATAAGGCAGCTCCTCCATTATTTCTTTTAACTTCTCAATACTTCCTTCGTATATTATTCCGCCAACGCGATCGTGTACTTTTTCAGCATATGCCAAATACTCTTTAGCTCTTGGGCAAAAACGTGTTTCCTTTTCACAACGACTTACCATAGTGACGGCCATCCCTAAAGCAGCTTTTATGTTTGGCTCATTATGAGGTAGGTAATGTTCGAATTCTCTTTGAGCTTGGCCAAAGTTCCCTCTTTCCAATTCGATCAAACCACAATTGAGAACCATCTCCATCGTGACCGCATTTTCCTTTGCTTGCCAGAAGGCCTTCTGCATTTTAAGAGATGTTCTATCACGTTTCTTTTCTTTTAGGAGCAGCTCATTAGTGGCGATAACAAAAACTGATATTACAACTAAAAGCAAAGACATTTTCAATCCTAATAATAACTTGTCATATCGTGGATTGTAATCTAATACCCTATAACGATCGGTTGAAGCAAAAGTCAACTTATCTCTCTTATTGTAATTAAGAAAATCTCCTGATCGATGTCCTAACTGACTGCCTCTATGATAATTAATTTTCAATCTACCGCTCATGAGTTTATTGATTGGTTCTCTTAGAAGATAGATCATGAGTTATAATTACAGAGAAGTTCTCGACGAAGCAGGAAAGAATATCGATGTACAAGAAAATCAACAATGGCCAAAAACAGGCCTGAGATTGCAAATCTCAAACAACGTTGCATATATAAAAACAGTCCATCCCCTGGCCCATTCCAAAAGGGGAAAGAGAAATGCAATCTAAAAAAAAGTGTGGTCGCAAATCACAATTGACTTTATTCTTCATCGCAGTGCGACTACCCTTCAGGGATTTAGGGCGCGGGTGGCAGAAAGGACACAACACTTTTTTCTTGACAAAAATTGACTCATCCTCACTTCCAACCAAAGTCAAGCTTTCCCTTTCAAGGAAGGACAGTTGCTCAGAGATTGTTGTTTAAGATTAAAGTATCTAACAACGTGTGGGTTTAGCATTTATAAACCATGCCCACGGCAAGGGTCACTGTATGAGACAGATTGTCTCCAGTCATTGTTTTCTCTTTCAAATGAAGCTCGAAGTTTGTGCACTTCGACAGCCAATAGATCTAACAGCTCAAAAGCTACTCTTTCGTAATCTAAATATTTTGATGACAGCTTTGCATGCTTCGACATTGTAAAATCTAATTGAGAAATGGTCGGAGATACAGATGCCTGCTGATAAAGACTCGCTATCTTATAGGTCTTCACATACTTAGGTATAATACCTTGCTCCTTTAGAAAGCTAATATCAGAACGGTTAGCAAGAGATAAGAAATACTCTGACTGGAGCAAACTGCTTTCTGCTATAGCCTCTTTCATCGAACTGAAATCCTGTTTCAATTTTCTTTCCTTTGCTTCAATCAATAGATAGGAAGCTCTCAGAAGGTGAGGTTGAGTATTGTCGAGTTGTGTATTAGTTTCCAGGTAGCTTATATTATCATCTACGTTTGTGATAATATCAGTAGCCTGAAACTCTTGGAGTATATGACTAGTGCCTAACAAAAGTCCCAAATAAAGAATAACAGCTAAAAACAATACAACAATGAAAAGTACTGGTGGTGACCATTTCATTCTGTGTATTTGCAA
>CALHUZ010000368.1 GCA_938039305.1 uncultured Saprospiraceae bacterium | reverse complement strand
TGCTGAGACACTTGCACTCCTGACCGTCGTAACACCTGACATCAATGCCCTCTTGGCAGACTCGAGATTATTGAGATGAGTATGTACATCGATCATGCCTGGAAGTAGATATGAGTTTTCTAAGTCGACCACTTTATACTCACTACTTATGTCAATTTGGGTATATACAATTCGTTCGATTTTACCAGCATTGATCAATACAGTTCCAAGTCGAATAGTTTCATTTTCAATATCTACTATCTGAGCATTGGTCAGCGCTATCTTATCTTTAGGATAGTTTTTTTGTCCAATTAGGGATGCAGAAATGGCTATTAAGAGGGTAAGAAGAATGATGTGTTTCATTTCAGGAGTGTCTATCTTCCTTAAAAATATTCCTTTAATCTTAAAAGAAGATCAATTGCCAAGAATATGCCCTCGGTTATTTAATTAGTCTCTATTCTTCCTACAATACTCATCATAGCATTTTACTATAAAAAGGTGCTGTCTCATTAAGTGATGAAGGTTTATATACTTTCTTTTTTATTGTGCGTATTTGGCTGGGAAATCTGGTTTAACTGTGGCTGAGCGGATGGCGACCATGTGAATCTCAGACGGACGGACTATCTAAATAAAGCTATCCCAGCACATATTAATTGGTTGGTCAATTCTCTTTATGATGCGGCCATATGTCTCACAGGCTTTTTTTAGGTTTGGCTGGCTGGAGGAAAGACATTGCAATTATTTAGTATCATGAACATCTGTTTGTTCATGATCTTGTTTGTGGCGTTTGTAGGCCAAAACATTTTTGTAGCGTTGGTTAATTACAAAGAACAACTGCCCATAGATCATAATCTTTGATCGGCACCTCTCTCTCCTAAATGGTTTGAGCAAATCATTTGGCGCGACCATGAAGCTTAATGTTCAAATGACATAGGTGTTTATGGTCCCTTTATTCTTTATGCTGGTCGGGTCCTTTAAGCCATCGGCGGTATAGGATTATACCATACTTCCGAAGTATTCTTTTAATCTATTGCATGCATCAGCCAGTTGCTCTTGTGATGCAGCATATGATATCCGCATACAGTTAGGAGCGCCAAATGCTGCTCCTGCTACAAGTGCCAGGTGAACATTATTAAGTATAGATGCCGCTAAGTCATTAGAATCCTTGATCACTTGACCTTTGTAAGACTTGCCAAAGAAGTTGCTACAATCAGGGAAAATGTAAAATGCACCTTCTGGTACACTTAACTTTAAACCTTCGATCTCTTTCAACTGCCCTATGACGAATTCTCTTCTCCCTAAGAAAGTTCGCATCATATCTTGAGTAGCCTTTGGATCAGCTAATAAAGCAGTTGCCGCGGCTTTCTGACCAAATGCAGTAGCACCAGAAGTAACTTGACCTTGTATCTTAGTACACGCGGCAGCGATGAATTTTGGTGCTGCCATATACCCCAATCTCCATCCAGTCATCGCAAACCCCTTAGACATACCATTAACGACAATCGTGCGATCACGGACGCTTTCAAACTGTGCTATGCTCTCATGGACACCATCAAATACGATGTGTTCATATATCTCATCAGAGACGATGTGCACATGTTCATGTGGACCTATAACCTGAGCAAGTGCTTCCAGTTCTTTCTTTGTATAGACAGATCCCGTAGGATTACTTGGAGAAGAGTAGAGTATGAATTTTGTTTTGTCAGTAATTGCTGCAGCAACTTGAGCAGGAGTGACTTTGTAATCTTGGTCCACATCGGCAGCGACCAGGACAGGTACGCCACCAGCCAGCTTTACAATCTCAATATATGAAACCCAATAAGGCGTGAAGATGATAACTTCGTCACCTGGGTTGATCATCGCCTGACATAGATTGTATATCGTCTGCTTTGCACCATTCGACACAACGATGTTGGTAGGCTCAAAGGTCAGCCCATTATCTCGTTTCAGCTTTGTACAGACTGCTTCTCTTAGCTCTAATAGCCCAGGTACAGGAGTATAATGAGTATAACCCTCGTCTAATGCTTGCTTAGCTGCTTCGTTGATAAAAGCTGGCGTATCAAAGTCTGGTTCTCCGATACTTAAGCTGATGACATCATGACCTTGGGCTTTGAGCTCTCTAGCCATTTTAGACATCTTCAGCGTTGCTGATTCTTGTAAGTTGAGTACAGTGTTCGATAGTAGATCCTGTTGAGACATACTGTGCTTGTTTTGATGACGCGGCAAAAGTAGATATTCCTTTTTGTGATATATGATTTATTGATGCAATTTTCAATTTCTTTGCATCCATCTTACCGGTCAAGCCAAATACGACATAAATGAAAGCAGTAGAAGAGACTATCCAAGTGTTCATTACAGGAGGAACATTTGATAAGGACTATAACTTTATCACAGGTGAACTTTATTTTAAGGATACCCATATGCATGATATGATGGATAGAGGTAGATGCAACTTGCCCACGGATATAAAGACGCTCATGATGATAGATAGTCTGAAGATCACAGATACTGAGCGGCAGATCATCTCTTATAACTGTCAGCAAAGCCCTCATGACAATATCGTGATCACTCATGGCACTGATACTATGACGGAGACTGGGAAGTACTTGAAAGACCAGAATATCAAAGACAAAACCATCGTTCTTACTGGTGCTATGATACCATATGCATTTGGATCTTCGTCTGATGGATTCTTTAATCTTGGGGCAGCAATAGCATTTGCGCAAGCGCTACCGTGCGGAGTCTATATAAGTATGAATGGCAGATACTTTGATGTCGAAGAAGTAGAGAAGAATCGAAGTACTGGTTATTTTCAGATTAAGTGATCCTTTGATATGTTAATGGTTAGAGCAGTGCCAATTACATATTAAAAATTCTTTTTATGTAATGTATTTATTACTTTTGGTCTTTGGTATGTGCTGCGATTTTTCAGAAGCACAGATCAATCACTTAGGTTGGATAATTGTAACCAATTAGGTAGATATGTTAAGCTTTAAGATGCAAGTGCAATCTATTAACAATCAGCCAGTTGTATAAAGAATATTGTATGAACAAATTACTTTTGTTTCTTTCTTTCTTAGTCTTCATTAGCGTTTCCGATGTTAATGGTCAAGATGCCGAGGACAAAGTCGGTATTACCGTGAAGGCTCTTTTATTAGATTATCAAACATTTAATGGAGGGTCTATAGGTGCTATCCAGTCTTATCATCAAGGATTTGAGTTGGGTTTCTTAAAGAAGATTCAAGACAGAGTGTATTTAGCTGTCCCCTTGAAGTTTGGCGTTGTGCAGCAGACAGGTGAGCCGGTTGGTTTACACAGATATCTTCTTGGTATTGATGCAAGGATCAATTATCATTTGATGGCTAATAACTCCCCGATTGTACCTTATGTGTTAGGTGGAGCCGGATATGTCTATGAGAATCCAGGAGAAGGAAATATTCAGATACCTGTTGGACTGGGATTTAACTTTAAGCTTCATGATAGAGCATTTGTGACATGGCAGTCTGAGTTTAGACTTTCACTAGGTGACGATCGTAATAACCTTCACCATGGTTTAGGTCTCACATACTTCTTCGGAAAGAAAACGGCTAAAGAAGAGAAGGAGATGGAAGAAGAGGAAGAAATGGAAATGAAGAAAGGTGAGCTTGATTCTGACGAAGATGGCATCATTGATGAGTTGGACTTATGTCCTCAAGAAGCCGGACTAAAGAGCTTAGACGGATGTCCAGATACTGATGAAGATGGGATCGCTGACTATAAAGATTTATGTCCAGAGAAGTTTGGAACGATAGCACTTAAAGGTTGCCCTGATACAGATGGAGATGGTGTATCCGATATAGATGATGAATGTCCTAATATGCCTGGAAGCATCAATAATAATGGTTGTCCAGATAACGATGCTGATAGTGATGGCATTCCTAATGATTTAGATAAATGTCCTACAGTAGCAGGGCCTGCATCTAATGGTGGATGTCCTGAGACAGATACAGATGGTGATGGTACTCCTGACAATGTCGATGAGTGTCCTAACTCATTAGGTCCAAAGAATACACTTGGATGTCCAGATCAAGATAATGATGGTGTAAAAGATAGTAATGATAACTGTCCTTCAGTACCAGGTAGCCCAACTAACAATGGTTGCCCTGATGACAATGCAGATTCTGATGGTGACGGTGTCGCAGACAACATAGACAAGTGTCCTAATAGAGCTGGATCCGCACTTTATGCAGGATGTCCAGATACAGATGGCGATGGAGTAGATGATAGTCGTGATGCATGTCCAGATCAATCAGGCCCAGCTTCTAACAAAGGTTGCCCTAATGATGCAACACCAAGTGTAGCGCAGCTTCAGGATATAGATTCTGACGGTGACGGTGTTCTAGATGCACAGGATAGATGTCCTGGAAGACCAGGCTTGTCTATCTATGATGGATGTCCTGATAGTGATGGCGATGGATTAGACGATAGTCGTGATAGATGCCCTAATAGTGCCGGTCCAGTGGATACTCAGGGATGTCCTGAGGTTTCTGCAAGTGATAGACGCATCCTTCAGATCGCTATGAGATCTGTTCAATATGAAACTGGAAACTCTGCGATCAAAACTGAGTCATTCAACATACTGAGACAGATAGCAGAGATCATGAATAGGTATCCAGATTTTGATCTTACTATCGAAGGACATACAGACAATAAAGGACCAGCTACTGATAATCAGAAACTATCAGAAGAAAGAGCAAAGGCTTGTTACACATTCTTATTGAACAGCGGAGTGGCTGATAGTCGTATGACTTATAGAGGATATGGTGAAGCAAGACCGATAGCTAATAACGAAACGATCAGTGGACGTACACTTAATAGAAGAGTTGAGTTTGCATTGATACCTAGACAGTAAGTTTAGGTTATAAAGAGAATAGAAGTAAAGGCTTGTTTCGCAAAATGCGAAACAGGCCTTTTTTTGAATTAGTCAGAACTATAGTCGTTCAATATTCATTGTTATAGCTAAGCGTAAAGCAGCATAATCAATTACTTTTGCAGCCGATTATTACAATATGAATATTTCTCAGCGTACAAGCGATCAACTCGAACTAAGCAAAATACTCAGTGAGGTATCCCTTTATGCTAAAGGAGAAGGCGGAAAAACGCTAATCAACCAAGTCGGAGACCTCAGTAGATTAACTGATTTACAGAATGAGTTGATGAGAGTGCAAGATATCGTATCGATGATATCAGAAAGCGAACTCTTTGACTTAATGTCTTATGAAGACATCTCACAAGACCTCTTTCTACTTTCGAAAAATGGCTATGTCCTTGAGATAGAATCTATCCACCGATTGCTGCATGTGCTTCATAATTACGATGCCTACCAGAAGTTCTTTAAAGGGGCAATGAAGAAGAGCTATCCACATATATATGAGGAAGGATTAATCGATGATTATACTGATCGACCAATTAAGAAAATCCTTAGAGTATTTGATGAGGAAGGAAATGT
>CALHUZ010000367.1 GCA_938039305.1 uncultured Saprospiraceae bacterium | reverse complement strand
TAGATGGCGATGTCTCCTATAGAAGCTGCTTTTTGATCATCAAAGATCGGAGTCCATGTGTGACCATTGTTTTTTGATTCCCAGACTCCTCCAGCGGCAGCACCAATGTATATATGATCTGTATCATCCAACACGACGTCGATGGCTGTCACTCTGCCACTCATACCTGCAGGGCCGATGTTACGCGGCTGCATGCCATGGAACTGAGACATGTCGATCGTCTGACAGATCGACCATGAGGTCATTAATAAGATGAAGGCGAGTGTAAGTAGAGATCTCATAATATCAGGTTGGCTTAGAGTAGTAAAATAGGGATTATTGTGGAAACCATAAGTTCAAAAAGGTAAATGATCATTTCTTCAGGATAAGCATAGATCATCTGTTATGTTATTTGAAGGCTCCACTCTCCCTTGCGTTCGAGGTCTTGGAAAATTAGTAACTGAGCCAATGCCAACGGGTATTAGGATTTTACCCCTGTGGAGGTGATAGATAGTCATACTTTACAAAAGTATGACAAGAAGGGTATCTTGTGTTTGTCATAAAGAGAAAGCATGTACGATCTTCACAATAAGAAGTTTAAAGGTTTAGATAACACAGACAATGGAGAGGTCTCAGAAGATACCATCTTCCATTATAGACAAAAGGATAATATCGTATGGGCGACATATGAAGGTGGAGATATTATCTTCGGCACACTGAGTGGCAGGTTAGATCGTGATACTATCGCGTTTAATTATCAGCACCGCAATATTTTTGAAGAGTTCATGACTGGTAGGTGCATCACTACGATAACGAAGAAAGGAGGCAAGCTCTTTCTAAATGAAAACTGGCAATGGACATGTGGCGATCACACCAATGGAAAATCGATTCTTCAGGAAATAGACGATGAAGAAGAAGAAAGCATATAAAGTTCTTATCAACTCACTTACTCAAAGAATATCTATACTATCTTTAAATCGTACCACCATTGCAATCGCTTATTTCCACTGTCAGTGTACTCCCTTTAAATATTTGAAAAGTAGGCGATGGCCCTGACAAGGATCCAGTCATACTATTAAAAACTAATGAAGTCCCACTTCCAGATCGGTAGATGACATTAGAACCTTCTAGTATGGATTGAGCAGAGATGATATTATTGCTAACGCTCACTGTCACATCGCTCCCTACGACATAATCACTAACCACTGCATCTTCTGGGCAGTTAGGATTTGAGTTTTCAAGTGAACTAAGCCGATTGCTTGTACCCTCAAATAACTCAGGTGTCGAAAACGAAAAAAGTAATAAACTGGACGCAACTATAATAGTTGCCAAAGCTGATTTGGTCATAATTATTTTGGTTGATAGTCATAAGATATAATGAAATATTTTATATACAAAGGATTAATATATAAAGACTTCTATTTTAGCTATTTTTAGGTACTTATATTTAGTGATTAACCCTGTCGCTTCATAGTGCTATTCTCTAGGGTTTAGAAAAATGCCTCGCTTAAATCTTACCTTAGTCTTTGTGCCACAACCCAAACACATACTTCCCATCATAGTCGTCTCACAGTTCTGCTGTACCTCTTTATGGTTCGCAGGTAATGGCGTAATGAGCGAGTTAGTTGCACAATTCAATCTTCTAAACAGTGCTATCGCCCACTTGACTTCTGCTGTTCAATTTGGGTTCATCTGTGGTACACTTGTCTTTGCCATTCTCACCATCGCTGATAGATATGCTCCTTCTAAAGTATTCTTCGCAAGCGCCTCGCTTGGTGCTCTTTTTAACATAGGCGTTGTCTGGGATGGACATGGATTAACAAGTATTCTAATCTTGAGGTTTATGACTGGGTTCTTCTTAGCAGGCATATATCCTGTCGGTATGAAGATAGCTGCTGATTACTTTGACAAAGGGCTCGGAAGATCCCTTGGCTACTTAGTCGGAGCGCTGGTACTGGGTACTGCCTTTCCTCATCTGATTAAAGATCTTACGACATCTCTTCCATGGAAGACTGTGCTTATAGCCACTTCTGGATTGGCTGTAATCGGTGGTATTCTGATGATCTCTTTAGTACCCAATGGGCCTTATCGTAAGTCGAGTCAAGGCTTAGATACATCTATCTTTTTAGCCGTCTTCAAGAACCACAACTTTCGCAGTGCAGCTTTTGGATATTTCGGTCATATGTGGGAGCTGTATGCATTTTGGGCATTTACTCCCGTCATTCTATCAGCCTATGCTCAGTCACACCCTCAGATGGAATTCAATATTCCTTTACTATCTTTTTTTATCATCGGCATCGGTAGCTTAGGATGTGTCATGGGTGGTTATATATCTGAAAAGATGGGTGTACAGAAAACAGCTCGAGTGGCGCTTCTCCTCTCGTTTCTGTGCTGCTTCGTTTCTCCTTTTGCATTTGAAATAAATAATCCAACTATCTTTTTAACCTTCATGCTTTTCTGGGGAATCGTAGTGATAGCTGACTCTCCCCTATTCTCGACTTTGGTTGCCCAAAATGCATCACCTGATATAAAGGGCACAGCCCTTACTATTGTGAACTGTATTGGATTTTCAATTACAATTGTGAGTATTCAATTGATTAATAGCTTACGTGATGCCACGGATTCCAATTTGATTTATCTGTCATTGGCAATTGGGCCTTTGTTGGGGTTGTTAGCTCTAAAGGATGCTGCTAAAAGCTCGGTAGAGTGATCTTCTTTAAATCGTCGTTTCTTACATACATGATTGACAAGGTTTTTTATGCAAAAACACACGCAAATCAAAACTTCTAAATCATGACGTTGTCATGGACTAACATTATGCGACTTCGTTGGGATCGCCGACAAATCAGAAAAAGGAACTGATTTAAAATTTACAAAAGGACAAACCCTGCTGTATGATTAAATCGAGAAGGTTATATTGTGTAAGTCACAAATGAAAAGGTCATGCGCATACTATCAA
>CALHUZ010000366.1 GCA_938039305.1 uncultured Saprospiraceae bacterium | reverse complement strand
AGAGCTCTTGCAAAGTTGTCCATACCTCCGATATGCGCATAAAAGATATCCTCCAGGTCAGTAGAATTTCTTCTAGTCTTCGCATCAAAGTTTATACCTCCTCCTTGGAACCCTTTTGCTTCCAAAAAGACAAGCATCATCTCAGTGAGTTCATAGAGATCCACAGGAAACTGATCAGTATCCCATCCGTTCTGATAATCTCCTCTGTTAGCATCAAGACTTCCTAACGCACCGGCATCCGCTGCCACCTGCATCTCATGTTGCATCGTATGCTGCGCAAGAGTTGCGTGATTCACCTCAAGGTTAAGCTTGAAGTCATCCATAAGATCGTATTGTCTTAAAAAGTTCAAGCAAGTCGCTGCATCAAAGTCATACTGATGCTTAGACGGCTCCATTGGTTTAGGCTCTATGAAGAAGTAACCCTTAAACCCTTGCTTTCTCGCATAGTCTTTAGACATATGAAGAAACTGAGCCATGTTGTCGAGCTCCTTTCCCATCTTAGTATTAAGCAAAGACATATAACCTTCACGACCACCCCAGAAGACATAGTTTTCTCCACCCATCTTGATAGTAGCATCTATAGCATTCTTCACTTGTGCCCCAGCATAAGCGACTACGTTAAAGTCGGGATTTGTGGAAGCGCCATTCATATATCGTGGATTAGAAAAAAGATTGGCAGTACCCCATAATACTTTTATGTTGTTGCCCTTCATCTTCTCGACTCCGTAGTCAGTGATCTTATTCAATCTACGAGCACTCTCTTTGAAGGTATCTCCTTCATCTACCAGATCTACATCATGAAAGCAGAAATAATCAACACCCAGCTTTGATATAAACTCAAATGCCGCATCCATTTTATCTTTTGCTCTTTGATCTGGATCTGTAGAAGCTGCCCATGGATAAGTTTTGGTGCCTGACCCAAAAGGGTCTCCTCCATCATTGCAGAAGGTATGCCAGTAGGCTACAGCAAATTTTAAATGACTTTTCAAGCTCTTTCCAGCTACTTTCCGTTTCGGATCATACCACTTAAAAGCCAATGGATTGTCTGACTCTCTTCCTTCGAATTCAATCGCCTTAATGCCTTTGAAATACTCCTTTTCACCAATAATGACCTTTGACATAAATTATCTTTTTCTGATGTACGAATTAATGACGAGCGAATATATCAAGAACTGTATCAAATTACAATCTTGAACCTAATACAATTAAAACCCAAGGCATCACAGTCATTATTTGATTGCATAGAGACTTTGATTAGATTGCACTATTAAGATAGAGAGAAGATGAAGACACCCTCCAATGGTTATGAAGACTGGTACAAGATCCGTGCACATGAGATCGATGGACTAAAAAAACTAACGCTACCAGCTCTAATGATGTTGATGCAAGAAGCTTCGATGGAAAATGCCCTCGAACTCAAAATATCCATCTGGGACAAAGAGATGGAGAACTTGTCATGGGTCATACTTCGCAAAGAAATAACCGTTTTCAGGTTTCCAACTTTAGGTGAAAAAGTTAGAGTAGTCACCTACCCGGCTGGGTTTCAAAGAATATTCGCATATCGTGACTTCAGGGTATATGATGAAGCTGGAGAAGTTCTAGCGCATGCTGCATCGACTTGGACCCTAATGGACTTAGAGAGTAGAAAAGTAAGTAGAATACCTCAGGGTGTTCTTGACTTGGGCCTTCCTGATGAAGGAAATCGACTGCCAGTACCACTTGTTAAAATACCTCAACCAGAGCAATACGAAGAAGCCTATCAGTATAGGATCAGGCATTATGATTTAGATTGGAACAATCACGTCAACAATATCATCTTTACAAAGCTTATGATGCAAGCTGTCCCAGCCAATATTTTCGATACAAAGATGGTGTCAAAGTATACTATTCACATCAAGGCAGAGTGTTATCACGACGAACTTGTTTCAATGAGTATCAGCCAAGAAGGTGAAAACTCATACAGTCATAAGATGTCAGGTCATGATGGTCGTACCGTTGCATTGGGTAAATCCGAGTGGATAGAAAAGAAATAATGATAACGCTCAAGGCAAATGTTACTTAAACAAACATCTTGTCACAAACCCGCTTATCGACTTTTATATCCGGATGAATATTCGGTGGCTCTTTGCTGAATAAATTGATAACTTTAGACTATTATTCAAGAAGACTATGTCAATCGAACCAGAACAAAATCCTCAACAAAAACTTGATGTTCAGAAGGACATAAGTGTCAAGAAGTCCGGCAAAAAGAAGAAGAAAAAGTCTTCCAAAAAAAAAGGTGGTGAAGGGTTTTCAAAAAACACTATTAGCGTACTTCGTACTAAACTTCGCAACAACATTGAGCTAACGACTCTAGCCGATGGAAAAGCTAATGTTTTACTAAGTCTCAATGCTTTGATGCTCACCTTCATTTTGCCATTCATGATTCCATATATGGATCAAATCAAGGAAGAGTATCTTTTTATCCCTCTTGTAATACTTATATCAACTTGCTTAGCAACTGTTTGTATATCAGTCATAGTTTTGAGGCCAGGGAAATTTGGTGGACAAGGAGTTCAAATTCAAGACCGTAGTCAAGTAAGCCCATTCTTTTTTGGAAACTTCGGCCTTATGTCAAAAGGGGAATATTTAAATTATTCTAATGAGGTTTTAAATGATGATAAACTTGTCAACAAGTTTCTTTCTAATGATTTTTATCACATCGGTATGAGGCTCGCCGAAAAGATGAAGCTGATTAGAATAGCCTTTAATGTTTTTATTGTCGGATTAATAGTTTCTACTGTTCTTACACTTTTACTCATCTTCATAATGTAGTTATCATGTGTGCATCAACTCAATTCACAGCGCGTGTTCTTACTTTTGTAGTCATATCATTTGTATCAATAATTACTCCTTCCTATTCATATTCAATATGTGAATATAAGACGGAGAAATTGTGTCTGGATAAAGGCTCACTTTTTACAGATTTAGCATCGAGTAGCGACTCTCTTTCTTTGTATGCTACTATTTACAAGGCTAAGGATGTAAATATCTCTATCTCTTCTAAAGTAAAGACGATAAAAAAGAACTTTGAAGATGGTAAAGCCACAGAAGGCAGTATCACTGTCACTATAGATGGAAAAGTCTATGAGTTCTCGTCAAGCTTTGAGTTAGGTGGAAAAACAAGAAGAAAAATATGTCGACTTGCTCCTGTCAAAATAAATATTAAAAAGAAAGAATTAAAAGTCGCAGGGTTTGCCAAGGGTATGGACAAAACCAAAATTGTCTTTCAGTGTAACACAAATAAAAGCATGGCTGAGGCAATTAGAATGGAAAAGATCATTTACGATCTCCACGCGGTTGTCAGTCCATATGCTCGAAGGTCGAAGATGATCACGGTTACTATGGAGGGTGATGATGACGTCCTTAATGCACTGCTTTTAGAAGATGACGACGACTTTGAGATAAGAACTGCAACGAAAATTATAAAAAATAAAACGATCGCGACCACAGCTTTAAACAGAGAAGAATATATAAAAATGTGCTTATTCCAATATATGATTTCTAATTCAGATTGGTCTGCACGTAAGGGTCATAACACAGATTTATACAGACGTCTTAAAGATAACTCGTTGATATGTGTTCCTTATGATTTTGACTATTCTGGCATTATCAATAATCACTATGCGGTGGCCCCAGAAAATCTCCCCATAACAGAAGTTACACAGAGACACTTTATGGATAAACAAGTTAGTCTTGAAGAGTTAAAGATAGGTGTGGCAACCTTTATAGAAAAAGAAACAGCCATCTTCCAAACTTTAAATGACTGTCAATATCTCTCTGACGGGTCTAAGAAGAGGATGAAAAAGTTCATTGAGAGCTTTTATAAGATCATCAAGAATGAAAAGAAAATCAAGAAGCTGATCAAATAAAAAACGATCCTTTCTTATTGGTTGTAAAGAGCTTTTAGGATTCTAATTGGTCTAATATCTCATCAAGCATATCAAAAGCTTTAACTCCTACAGCCTCTTCTTCACCACCAGAAATAATGGCTCCATCACCTTGAGTTAAGGTCGCAAGTTGGTCAGATGATTTTAATACAAAGAAATCTCTATCATCGTATTCAAATCTTTCTTCTGTCCACTTAAAGATATTTACATGTGCAGACATATGGGCCATCTCCGCAATCACTCCTGCTTCTTTACCACTTATCGCAACCGGAGATAGTTTTATAATGGCTTCGTCCAACAATGGTAAAGATTGCTCTGAAAACAATAGCATTATCTCAGGTCCTTCCACCCATTCTTTAATCTCGATTGTCTTCTCAAGAGAAATGCTATCAAGATCAAATAACAAATAATCTACTCCTCTTGCTGCAAAATATCTTGCATCTGTTAAGTTTGTCACATGGGTTGCTATCACTTTTCTACTGAGCATAAGATCTGATTATGAAAGAGCAAAGTTACTTCGAGTTAGTTTATTATGTGACACAACAGATACCAAAAGGCAGAGTTACTAATTATGGCGCCATTGCAGACTACTTATCATTAGGTTCTGCTCGGATGGTTGGTTGGGCTCTTACTCAGTCTAACAAAAGCAAAATGGGAAATATTCCTGCCCATAGAGTTGTGAACCGCAAAGGTGAACTATCCGGAAGGCTAAATTTTTCCACACCCACTCTTATGCAAGAGTCATTAGAATCTGAAGGCGTTGAAGTGGTGAATGATAAAGTAGTTGACTTTGATGGACTTTTCTGGCATCCTCAAGAAATAGATAAGCTATAGTGAAAACGAAACGCATAAACTTAATCTCAGGACCTCGAAATATATCTACGGCCCTGATGTACTCTTTTGCTAATAGAAGCGACACAGAGGTCGTAGATGAGCCTATGTATGCTTATTATCTAACACATACAGGTGTAGATTATCACCCAGGCACACAAAGTATCTTAGAAAGCCAGCCAGGCGATATAGAGCAAGTAAAAGATCAACTTATCTTTCAAGCATTAGAAGAGCCCATTTATTTTATCAAGGGAATGGCACATCACTATGAAGATGTTGATCTTAAGTTTCTTTTGGAGTTATCAAATGTCTTCTTAATTAGAGATCCTCATCAATTGATTGCGTCTTTCGCTCAAGTTATTGAAACCCCGACTATGCGGGATATAGGGTTGAAGCGTGAATGGGAGATAGCTCGATACTTAATAGATCAAGGTAAGCAACCAATTGTAATAGATTCTAACGACATACTTTCTGATCCACAAGGGCAACTGTCTGAGCTTTGTACTAAACTGGACATCCCTTTCTCCGATCAGATGCTATCATGGAAGGCTGGGCCGATCAAACAAGATGGCTGCTGGGCAGAACATTGGTATTCAAATGTCTGGAAAAGCACAGGTTTTCAAAAACAAAAAACAAGCTCAAGGGAATTGCCTCAACATTTGACAGGCCTATATGAAGAAAGCTTGAAGTACTATAATTTATTGAACTCTATCTGAATTAAGGTGGCAATTTGCGCTACTCTGAACCAAGCATAGCACCAGTATACTCTCTATTCATTCGAGCTATGTTGTCAATGGAGATCTCCTTTGGACATTCGGCTTCGCATGCTCCTATATTTGAGCACATACCGAATCCTTCTTTGTCCATTTGAGCAACCATTCCTTTAACTCGACTCACTCCCTCTACTTTACCTTGAGGAAGTAATCCAAGGTGCGACACTTTAGCAGAAGTAAAGAGCATAGCTGATCCATTAGGACAAGCAGCTACACAAGCTCCACAACCGATACATGTTGCTGAATCAAAAGCTTTTAATGAAAGGTCTTTTTCAATTGGAATAGAGTTTCCATCTACGGCCTGACCAGTATTAACTGAGACATATCCTCCTGCTTGTATCACTCGATCGAAAGCACTTCTATCTACAGAGAGATCTTTAAGAACTGGAAATGCAGTCGCGCGGAAAGGCTCTACAACAATCGTCTCTCCATCCTTATAATGTCTCATGTGCAACTGACATGCAGTCGTACCAGTCTGAGGTCCATGTGGCTGTCCATTAATGACCATACTACAAGATCCACAGATCCCTTCTCTGCAATCATGCTCGAAGGTGATCGGTTCTTGCTTTTCTGAGATGAGCTGTTCATTAAGAACATCAAGCATCTCCAAGAAGGACATGTGCTCATTAGCTACTACCTTGTAAGATTCTAATTTGCCTTTGGCTTTAGGACCTGCTTGTCTCCAAACTTTTAGTGTCAGATTGATATCGCCGCTCATATTATATATTCTATTGGAGTTATAATATTTATTTGTAGGATCTTGTTTTCAATTCTACATTTTTAAATTCTAATTCTTCTTTGTGTAAGACGTGATTTCCATCATCTGCCCATTCCCATGCTGCAACATAAGTATAGTTTTCATCGTCTCGCATCGCCTCTCCTTCTGGAGATCTAAACTCTTCTCTAAAGTGGCCACCACAAGATTCATTTCTATCCAGTGCATCAACCATCATGACTTCTCCAAGTTCGAGGAAATCAGCTACTCGAGCAGCTTTTTCTAATTCAGTGTTATACTCATCCACTGAACCAGGAATGAAAACGTCTTTGTAAAACTCTGCCCTCAATTCTCTAATTAAATCACGGCCTTTAGTAAGTCCTTCTGCACTTCGAGACATCCCACAATACTCCCACATGATCTTTCCAAGCCTTCTGTGAAATGACTCTACTGACTGATCACCTTTGATATTAATCAACATAGAAAGTCTTTCCTTTACTGCTTTTTCAGCTGCTGCAAACTCTGGTAAATCTGTAGAAAATTGAGGTGTTCTAATCTCATCAGATAAGAATGTTCCAATTGTATAAGGTATCACAAAGTAACCATCTGCAAGGCCTTGCATTAAAGCAGAGGCTCCTAAGCGATTAGCTCCATGGTCAGAGAAGTTAGCTTCTCCAAGACAGAACAAGCCTGGTACATTGGTCTGCAGATTATAATCAACCCAGATACCACCCATTGTATAATGGACTGCTGGGAAAATTTTCATTGGAAATTCATATGGATTCTCTCCTGAAATCTTTTCATACATCTGAAATAGGTTTCCATACTTCGCAGCGATGACTTCTTGTCCTAATTTTTTATAATCTGCAGAACTACCCAGATTCATAGAATGAGCTTTCGCTTTTCCATATCTGATAGCAGCATCTGTAAAATCAAGATATACTGCAAGACCTGTTGGTGATACACCTTTGCCTTCGTCACAAGCCACTTTTGCTGCTCTTGAAGCAACATCACGTGGTACTAAGTTTCCAAAAGCTGGATATCTACGTTCGAGATAATAATCTCTATCTTCTTCTGGTATATCTAAACCAGTTTTCTTTCCTTGTTGAATCGCCTGAGCATCTTCTACTTTCTTTGGCACCCATACACGACCATCATTTCTAAGTGACTCTGACATAAGTGTCAACTTAGATTGATACTCCCCTGATACTGGGATACAAGTCGGGTGTATTTGAGTGTAACATGGATTTGCCATGAGCGCTCCTCTTCTTACTGCTCTCCAACCTGCACTAACATTGCAACCCATAGCATTAGTAGAAAGGTAAAAGACATTGCCATATCCACCTGTAGCAAGTACTACACAGTGAGCAGCATGACTTTCTATTTTACCAGAGATTAGATTTCTTGTTACGATACCTCGTGCCTTGCCATCTATCTTCACCAAATCAAGCATCTCATGGCGATTGTACATCTCCACTTGACCTGTTGAGATCTGTCTTGAAAGTGCTTGATAAGCTCCGATCAATAACTGCTGTCCTGTCTGTCCTCTCGCATAAAAAGTTCGAGAAACTTGAACACCTCCAAAAGATCTATTTTCTAAAAGTCCTCCATACTCTCTTGCAAAAGGAACTCCTTGAGCAACGCATTGATCTATGATGTCAACACTCACTTCCGCTAGCCTATGTACGTTCGCTTCTCTTGATCTATAATCACCTCCTTTTATGGTATCATAGAATAAACGATAGACGCTGTCTCCGTCATTTTGATAATTCTTCGCTGCGTTAATTCCTCCTTGTGCGGCTATACTATGTGCTCTTCTTGGACTATCATGAAATGAAAAACACTTCACATTATATCCGAGTTCTCCCATCGTTGCAGCGGCTGATGCACCGGCAAGACCAGTACCAACAACTATGACATCGATACGACGCTTGTTGTTAGGTGCCACAAGGTTCATCTTCGACTTATACTTTGTCCATTTTTCTTCTAGTGAACCAGCTTCAGGGATGTTACTATTTAACTTCATATCTCTCAATCTCTTATTTAGTAAAGAATAAGTAAAGTGGAATAATTGCAAATCCCAGTGGAATCAATATTGAATATGCTTTTCCAACAAAATTTATAATTGGAGTATACTTTTTATGATTTAACCCGAGAGACTGAAATGCACTTCCAAATCCATGACTTAAGTGAAATGCAAGCACTGCAAGACCTAATAAGTAACAAGCAAGCCAGATGGGATCAGTTAATACTTCTACAACCCGTGCATAAGAATCTATAATCTGTACTCCATCATAACTTGCCATTGCTTGAGCTGCTGCGTTGAACTTAAACTGATAAAAAAAGTGTCCAAGGTGCATCAAGATAAAAGCCAAAACAAGTGTACCAAGAAGAGCCATGTTTTTCGAAGCCCAAGTTGTTTTGTTCTTAGGTGATACAGCATACTTACTTCCCTTTGCACTCTTATTTTTAAAGTACAACAGAATCCCTTGTATTGTATGTAAGATGATAAAGAAGAAGTTACCCTTGGATATGATCTGAATCAATGTATTGTTACCCATAAAATCTGAGTAGATATTGAAAGCCTTTCCCTCGTCATCAATGAGTAACTGAAGGTTACCTATCAAGTGAACAGTTAGAAATAATATCAGAAATATTCCCGTCAAGGACATAATGATCTTTCGACCTATGCTTGACGTGAAAAAATTAAGCAACCAACCCATCTTTTAGTCTTTGTAGTAGTCATTTGACAATATCCTCACCTTCATAAATTCTGTCGAATAGTTTTATCCGCAAAATCATCTCCCTTCTTCACACGCAAAACTACGGATTTATAGGGCGCGACCATAGAAGCATAGGGCCGTCATATTATTTAGATTATTTCTAAGCTATTTTGACTGGTAGGGGTTTTAGCCTTTCGGCAAATTTGGCTTCAAGCTCAAATAAGCATCTTCCTTAGATCTCATGATAGCTTGTTCTTCTTCCTCTTTATCTCCATATCCACATAGATGAAGCACTCCGTGGATGATCACCCTGTGCAGTTCAGCATCAAAGGATACTTTAAGGGTCTCCGCGTTGTCTTTAACTCGATCTATACTGATAAAAAGCTCGCCTTCTATCGGAGCAGCTTCTTCTTCGTAATGAAAAGTGATTATATCAGTATAATAATCGTGCTGTAGATAGTCTTGATTTATCTTTAAGAGGTATTGATCATCACAGAAAATAATATTAAGATAGGATAGGCTTTTGCCCTCGGCTTTGATGGTTGAAGCAATCCAACTGTATAAGTTATCTGGGGTTTTGTACTGAAAATCGATCTCTTCTGAGAAAACCTCTATCGACGCTTCACTCATATAGAGAACTCCATCCTCACAGTTCGGCCTTCGTTCAGGTATCTTACATCATCAGCAAGTTGCTTGATCAAGAAGACGCCGCGTCCGCCACAACAGTCTAAATGTTCTGGGCGAGTTGGATCTGGGACACTCTTAGGGTTAAAGCCCGGTCCTTCATCATGAACCGTGAAGGATAAGCCCAGATTAGTCTTTTTCAGAACTATCTGAACGTATTTGTCCGAGGACTCTTTGTTTCCATGTATGATCGCATTATTCACTGCCTCGGTGAGGCTGATTAGTATATCTGGAAATTTGTTCTGGCACACGTTGTATTGCTGAGCAATGCATTGTATGAACTCTTCTAACTTACAGATACTCTGCGTACTCGACGGAAGTGTTAGTGTTTGATTTGTCATTCAGGCTGGTTAAGCTCTTTTTAGTTTCTTATAATATTCATCAACCAATTGCTTGTAATGGGGTCTCATTTGTGGTGATGCATATTTATACTGTTCAAGAAGAGACTTGCGCTTCTTGATGTATTCTTCGATACTTGGTGGTACTTCGCGCTTGGTATTCTCTCCTGCTTCGGATTTGCGCTTATCGTCTAATTCTCTTTCTTTCTGGGCGGATTCTGCCTCGAGTAGTCGGGTGAGGATCTCTTGCTGACGTGAAAGCATCTCATTGTCGAGGCGCTTATTGACGAGATCGATCTCTTGCTTGTTCATCTCATCGATGATCTTCTGGAGTTCATCAGAGGCTCCTTGACCTTGTTCTTGTTGTTCTTTGCCAAGATCTTGTAAAGCTTTACGGAGGGCTGCTTGTCGCGCTGCAGCTTCGGCAAAGTCTTTAGCTCCGTTACCTTTCCCACCTTTGGCTTTACCCTTCTGATTCTCCATCATTTTTTTGAGTTGTTCGCTCATCTTCTCTTGGCCCTCAGAGATTTTATCTCCAGGTCCAGGACTACTACCCTTTTTTCCGCTTTTGCCTCCAGGTTTTTTTCCTGGATTTTGACACATCTGGCTACCGGACATCATCCCTGCCATTTGTTGTTGCATCTGCTCCATACTCTCAGACAACATTAGTGCCAGATCGTTCAAACTTTTCATTGTCGACCGTTGACTTTGATTCGCTTCTGGTTTTTTTCTTGCCTCAAGTTGAGTCAGACTACCAGAAAGATTATGCTTTATCTCAGTCACTTTTTCTAATACAAAAGTCTCTATATCTGGATTACGCTTAGCAAGCGATTGCAAAGTATCTTGTACAACTTGAAAATCATCTTGAACCTTCATCTGATCTTGAAGTAGCGAAACATACCGAGGAGTGTTAACGACTGTTCTATTAATTGAACTGACTAGTCCTTCTTGTTCGAATGAAAGTGTCACAAGATTTTCTAAAAGCTGTCTGATGGTTTCTATATCTTCTGACATTTCCTTAGACTCCCCTGCTTGCATCTGGCCTTTCATACTACCAGCCATTTTTTTCATTTTCTGTGCTGCCTGCTTTTGAGCTTTTGCAGCTTTCTGATTTTCTTCTGATTCAAGTGACTCTTCACTTTCCTCAAGGTCGTCACTTACCTCCTCCATCTGCTCAGGCATATCATCGGCCAAAGGTTCTGGTTGTTCTAATTCTTCATTTTTCTCAAGAGTCTCTTCCATCTCCTCTTTGAGTTTTTCAAACTCTTTATTGATCTCCTCTTGCTCTTTTTTCAACTCTTCTGTAGGCTTCTTTTCTTCTTTAGTTTCTTCACTTAACTCTTCTAACTTTTCACTTAGCTCTTCTAATTTGTCAATGGCCTCTTCCATCTCCTTTTCAACTTCAAGCTGCTTATATAGCTCCTCAAGACGCTCCATCTGGTCTTCAAGTTGTTCTTCATTCATTTCAAATTCTTCCATCATCTCAAGAGACTGCTCTTTATTCATCTCCTGCATCATCTCTTGGATCTGCTCCATGAGCTTTTCCATATCCTCATTCACAGTCTCTTCCATTAGCTCTTGAAGTCGCTGTTGCTTTTCCATCATTTCAGGAGACATAGATTGCATCTCCTTTTGATTTTTCATGTTCTGCTGACTGGCTTCTTTAACATCTTTAAGATTCTCTTGAAGCTGCTGTTGGCGCTCTAAGAGTTTTTCTAATTCCTTCTTGTCTTGCCAGTCTGGCTCTTCCTTTTGCAATAGCTTCTCTCTGAGCTTCTGCAGATCCTCTTGTATCTTCTTTGACTCCTCTATACCATCCTTGAGCTTGTCTTTTATCTCCTGCTCGTTCTCCTCTTCCTCTAATGAAAGCTCTTCTAAACTCTTCTTCTGGTGAGCCATAACAGAAGTCTTACTTGACTTAGCGCCATGTACTCCATCATTGTCATATACTTCAAAGTAGTAATTGAGCTTCTCTCCAGGCTTAAGTTCATAGTCCAAAATATCGAGGACATAATCATAATCTATTTGAGGGCTAATAGCTGCAGATAGATTTTTAGAACCTTTAGTAATCACGGCTCCTTTATCATCTAAATGTTCGAAGACAAATTCTAATTTCGATAAGGCATAATCATCGGAAGCGTTACCTACGAAATAGTAAATATTTTCTTCAAGACTATCTTGTATGATGTCAACTGATATCTGAGGGTATTGATCCTTGATCGTGTTTATAAAAAACGAAAGTGAATCACCTTCTTTCACACGAGCATTACTTAATGACAATCTGTAAGCAGCGTCACTATAGATAGACTTTTCAAACTTATAAGATACAGATCCTTCGTTTTCTAATTGCATAGGTTCATCAGAACCATATCTAATCGTTACTTCATCGGTACTCTTTGTATCAAATATCCATTCTGCCTTTGTGCCCTCTGGCACTGCGAAGTCTCCAGTATTTTGAAGCAGCTCTGTGCCACGTCCTGTGTAACGAGGATACTTTAGAGAGACTTTGAAATCTACCATTTTAGGTTTAGGCAGTACTGTCAGCTTTTGATCAGCGGTTCCAAAACTTCCGGCATATACTTTGAATTCTGTATCGCTTCTGACATTTGTGAAGAGATATGAATATTGATTAGCGGATTCTTTATTTA
>CALHUZ010000365.1 GCA_938039305.1 uncultured Saprospiraceae bacterium | reverse complement strand
TGCCCTAAGACAAACGGAAAAATCTCAATTGTCATTGAGTGTTGATCTACTTTCTAATTTTATGCTTAAAGAAAAATATAGTTACCACTTCGCCAATGAAGCCAACAACTTTGAAAGTTCTTGGACTACTGCCAACAGGACTTTCTTAAACGGATTAAGCATCTCAACTAATTACAGATTAAACTTGACAGACAAGTGGCATATTGAGGCGGGACCTTATCTAAAAGTGCCATTAGAAGGAATAGGTCACGGACACATCATGTTATCATCTATTGGCCTTAGAGTTGGAATAGGTTTATAAACACTTCTCTCCCACCCCGCTATATATTTTTTTTATTGGCTAGCACCACCCGGCTTAACCTTTATATTTTATTATTCTTTCGAGCGCTTTTCTTAAGAGATTACAATTACAATCAACAGGACTACTATGCTCCATTTATCGCTCTTCTAAAAATAATTTGAATTAATCATTGAAGTCAAGCAACCATTCTAACATTTAACCTGTAAAGAAAGTGTAACCAAAATCTTGCTCTTCATAAAGGGCATCAAAGGATTAAATTTTCTAATCGTAAATGATACCAAAACAATGAAAAATTCATTACCCATCCTTATGCTTTTAATGAGCATATTTAGTATTAATCAGTCTAAGGCCCAAGTCGCCCTGAATGAAATCTCTGCTACAGGACAAATTGAAATCATAAACACATCTAATGAAACTGTGGACATAAGCAGTTTCTGGTTATGTGATCGTCCTATATATGAGCAAATAGCAAATCTCACAGTAGAATGTGGAGATCTTAATTTAGCTCCAGGAGCAACTGTTGTGGTTAATACTGCAAGCATAAGCATTGATCCTACTGGAGATGAGTTGGCCATTTATTCAACTTCCAATTTTACAAATTCCACAGCTATCATTGATTACGTCATATGGGGAAATCGAATGGGTAGCACAAGAGAGCCAGTTGCTGACCAAGCTGGCATATGGACAAGTGACCAGCGAGCACCAGAATTCTCAACATCAGAAACCTTAAACTGGGATGGTGCAGGAGATGATCAAACTAATTGGACTTCTGGCGCATCGACTATTTGCGAAGATAGCCAAGCTTGCGAAGCTGAAGGTGGAACAATTGCTGGTGGCCCTTTTGCTTTTACAGTAAGTGATGGAGTGGCTGACATGATTGGTGCTGACGAAATTACAGTTACTGGATCTAATGGAACGAATGAAGCTTGGATTATAACTGACAATCAAAATAATATCCTTGGACTTCCAGGTAGCTTCTCAGATGTCAACTTTGATGGCGCTGGTGTAGGTACTTGCTTAGTTTGGTATATCAGATACGAAGACGGTTTAACTGGTCTTGAAGGAGAAGCTAACATAGATAATTTAGAGGGTTGTTTTGATCTTTCTAATTCTATCCAAGTCGTAAGAACAGAAGCACAAGCATGCGAAGCTGATGGTGGAACAATTACTGGTGGGCCATTCAGGTTCTGCGCAGGTGATGGCGAAGCGGATAAAATAGATGCAGGCGCAATAACTTTATCTGGCGAATCAGGGATGAACAACCAATGGGTAGTAACACTTGCTGATGGAACAATCGGTGGGCTTCCTGGCGATCCGTCAGATGTGGACTTTGATGGTTCTGGAGTTGGAGTATGCTCTATCTGGAATCTTAGTTATGAAGAAGGTTTAGAGGGCTTAACTGTAGGTGCGAGTGTCACCGAGTTATCAGGTTGTTTTAATTTATCTAATCCAATTGAAATTATAAGAACAGATGCTGAGGAAGTATGTGGAGCACCAGTTTGTGAAGCAGTAGGTGGCATATTGACAGGTGGGCCATTTTCATTCTGCGCAGGTGATGGCATAGCTGATAACATTGGAGAAGATCAAATAACTCTTTCTGGAAATTCTGGCACTAACTCCCAATGGGTGGTAACTGATATAGATGGAAACATTCTCGGTCTTCCTGGATCATTCTCTGCTGTTAATTTTGATGGAGCAGGCGCTGGTACTTGCTTAGTTTGGCACTTAAGTTTCGAAGATGGTTTAGTCGGTGCTGAGATGGGACTTAATGCTAATGATCTTCAAGGATGCTTTAGCCTTTCTAATCCTATAACAGTAGTAAGAACTCAACCTGCAGGAGGAACGCTTACAGGTGGACCATTCTCATTCTGTGTGGGTGATGGCGTAGCTGACAATATAGCTGCTGATCAAATAGTTCTCGCTGGAAATTCTGGTTCTAACTCACAGTGGGTGGTAACAGATAGCGATGGAAATATACTCGGCCTACCTCCTACATTCTCTGCTGTCAATTTTGATGGAGCAGGTGTTGGCACTTGCTTAGTATGGCACTTGAGTTTTGAAGATGGTTTAGTCGGAGCTGAAATGGGACTTAATGCTAATAATCTTCAAGGATGCTTTAGCCTTTCTAATCCTATTTCTGTAGTACGTTCTGATTCTGAAGAAGTGTGCGGCGCATCATGTGATGTAGCAGGTGGCTTATTAACAGGTGGACCGTTTAACTTCTGCGCTGGTGATGGAGTCGCTGACAATATCCCGGAAGATGCAATTGGCTTATTTAACGCAAGTGGCCCTAATAGCCAATATGTTGTAACTGACATTAATGGAAATATACTTGGACTTCCACCTACATTCTCTGCTGTTAATTTTGATGGAGCAGGTGCAGGCACATGTCTCGGATGGCACTTAAGCTTTGAAGACGGTTTAGTCGGTGCTGAAATGGGACTTAACGCTAATGATCTTCAAGGATGCTTTAGCCTTTCTAATCCTGTAACGGTAGTAAGAAGCCAACCTGCTGGAGGAACCTTGACAGGTGGACCTTTCTCATTCTGTGTGGGTGATGGCGTAGCTGATAATATCACTGCAGATCAAATAGGTCTTTCTGGAAACTCTGGTTCTAACTCACAGTGGGTGGTTACTGATAGCGATGGAAATATACTTGGTCTTCCACCTACGTTCTCTGCAGTCAATTTTGACGGTGCTGGTGCTGGTACTTGCTTAGTTTGGCACTTAAGCTTTGAAGATGGATTAGTCGGTGCTGAGATGGGACTTAACGCTAATGATCTTCAAGGATGCTTTAGCCTCTCTAATCCCATAACAGTAGTTAGAAATGACGCAGGGGAAGTTTGTGATGCTATATGTGGGGCTAACGGAGGTACTTTATCTGGCGGTCCTTTTGAATTCACTGTGGGTGATGGTGTCGCTGACAATATCCCAGAAGGTGCTATCTCTGTAGCTAATAGCAATGGTCAAAATGCTCAGTGGATCATCACTGATGACGAAGGCTATATCCTTGGTTTACCGCCTACATTCTCGGCTCCTAACTTTGATGGTGCAGGGGCTGGAACTTGCTTAATTTGGTACTTAACTTATGATGGGGACATCAGTGGCCTTGAGATGGGAGCAAATGCTAATAACCTCGAAGGTTGTTTTGGATTGTCTAATTCTATTCAAGTCGTAAGAACAAATGTTGATGGTTGTCAAGCTAATGGTGGTGAGATATTCGGTGGACCTTTTGAATTCACTGTCGGTGATGGTGTCGCTGACAATATCCCAGAAGGTGCTATTTCTGTAGCTAATAGCAATGGTCAAAATGCTCAGTGGATCATTACAGATGACGAAGGTTATATCTTAGGTTTACCTCCTACATTCTCTGCTCCTAACTTTGATGGTGCAGGGGCTGGAACTTGCTTAGTTTGGTACTTGAGATATGATGGAGATATCACCGGCCTTGAGATGGGATCAAATGCTAATAATCTTGAAGGTTGTTTTGGATTATCCAATTCTATTGAAGTAGTAAGAACTAATGCTGACGGTTGTCAAGTTAATGGTGGCGAACTAATCGGAGGGCCTTTCTCCTTCTGCGTTGGTGATGACATAGCTGATAACATTGGGTCTGAAGAAATTACGTTAGCCAATGCAACCGGCCCGAATAGTCAATGGATTGTTACAGATTTTGATGGCAATATTCTTGGTCTTCCTCCTACATTCTCTGCTGTTGATTTTGATGGTGCAGGCACAGGTACTTGTCTTGTATGGCATCTAAGTTTTGAAGATGGTCTTGAGGGAGCCGAGGTCGGCCTTCACGCAAATGATCTTCAAGGATGCTATAGTCTTTCTAATCCTATCACTGTGAATAGAATAGATTGTGATCCGAATGCTTGCCAGACACCACTCAATCTTCGTCTTACTAAAAGATCAAGTAAATCATATGAACTAAGATGGGACAGAGTTGGACAGCACGTTTCAGGTTATGAAATAGAATTAGGATTTGAAGGAAAGCCTAACTCATTTGTAACAATTCCAGTACGAAGGAATAATATTACGATTTCAACATCTTCATCCAATGTTGTAATTGCAAGAGTAAGAAGTGTCTGTGGCAGATCTAAATTTTCAGAATTTAGTAATCCAGTATCTTATACTCCTTCCGAGTCTGCTACAGGAAGAGAAGCGCCAAGAGGAACAACATTTGGTTCATTCACAGTTGATATCCAAGAATTCACAATAAGTCCGAATCCAGCTCATTCATTCATTGATATTAATATCGGTGATATAGACGCTGGCGCAAATGTTAGTATTGTAAATGTTAATGGACAGAAAGTGCTTTCTCAAAATGCAGGAGCAATTGGAAGAATAGATGTTAGTCAATTAGAAAGTGGAATATATATGGCTATCATTGAACTCAATGGAACATTCATAGATAATAAGCGCTTTATTATAGCTAAATAGAACTAAGCATAACAAGAACTTAGGCACAGTTTTAGGCTCATACATCAATCGATGTATGGGCCTTTTGCTTTTTAATATTCTATCTTATTATTTCTATTGAGTGATACTGATTACAAAAAAGTCAAACTGATGATGTTTTTGATTTCCAGTAAATGACTTATTGAATGCATAGCTATATCTTAAACCCAGATCGATTTCTAAAAGACGGATGGCTCTAAAATCAAATCCCAATTCTAATCCTACAGAATTAATCCGATCACCTCCATTAAAAACTTCTGAATCAAAAGAGGTTCTACCGTAATCATAAAACACATTAGCCTTCACTCTTTTTACAAAGGCCAATGGTCCTAAAGCAATATCAGGATACCAAAGTGGTAGCGAATAATTCAACCCAACCTTAACAAACTGATCCCTTCGGAGCGACGAATTATACCCTCTTGGATAATTAAACAAATCACTATATCTATAGTTATCTAATGATCCTTCTTGCTGAAAGGCACCCGTGACAAAAAAGGAATGTGTCTTCGCTATGCCTGGTAAAAAAAGACTGCCGTTGACATTTACGACATCTCCCCCACTCAGTTCATTCGATAATTGCTTCCTCAGTCTAAGAGTAAGCGAAGCAGCAAGTTTTGGATACAAATGCAACCGAGCTTGTCGCAAGCCAACAAATGAAGAAAGCCGAAGATCCAAAGTAGAAAGAGAAGAAGAGGCTATTGGTGCTCCAAACAGATTTACAATTGCTGGAGCTGCAGCTATAGTGTCTCTAAAATTAGACTCCGAATCGAAATTACTGTTGACATTTATTTTACCGATTTGATAACGCCCACTTAGATTAACATTTGCATTAGTATTACCCGTCGATAGATTAAACGGCAATGCTATTCCTACCGACAACCTATCCTCAGACCATCGTTGGTTAAAAGCGGTAAACACTGCAGATGAGTCTGTCAAAGGGCTAAAATTCAAAAATTGTGCAGATCTATTGAAATGAGCATAGCTCACACTGATGATAGGAAATAATTCAGCATAGTTGAAACCTGCTGAATACGACCATTGATCTTCATTATAATTATAGGAAGCACCTGCAGAAGCTGACATTGTCCCAAAAACATTATCAGATAGCAAGCGCACATCCATTCTCGATGGACTAAACTGAGGCAGCAAACTATGAGGTTTGAGCAATCCTGTGAGCTTATTAAACCGCTTCACTTCATACTCCGTATCCGGAATATTTTTTAGAATACTTGCATCAGGATGATCAAAATGTCCTGACTTCATCTCTCTTTTATCGATGTGAACATTTGCTATGACATTCGTACCATTCCCTATCTCAGTACTCTTCGCTTTATATCCATTACTTTCTAACTCTACGTAATACAAGTACCTCCCATCATCACTTACCGAAGGTTGAAAAGCGCCTACTTCAACTTCTGTCACTTTAGAAACACTCCCTCCATTTATTGAAACCTTATAAATGTTATTCACACCAGTATATGAAGCACTAAAATAAACTGATCCATTATGGTGGTATGGATGAGTCAACTGGTCGCTTGTGGGAGCTGTTATACTCGTCTTTAGTCCTGATTCAATATTATGTACTACTATCTCACTCCGTTCATCTCTTGTACCTACATATAGAATATGAGATGGATCAATCCAGATTGGGTGAGATATTTGACCAAATGAATTTTGATCTATTCTTTTTATAA
>CALHUZ010000364.1 GCA_938039305.1 uncultured Saprospiraceae bacterium | reverse complement strand
TTTTTATCAAGGTTTGAGTTTTTTTAGTCTAAATATTGAGTCTGCGCTAGCTGTGGTTTTTAATCATTTCGCATGCGAGAGTGATTAACTAAAAGGATTACGCAGCACCACTTAGACTACTTTGCATATGTACTTCTCTGGTAATTGAGTGTTCTCTTTTTATTTCTGGCATTCTTCGTAATTGAGCTATGCGCTCTTCAGGAAGATAGTGAAACATCGCCTCGTCATATGTATCCTTCATGGCCTTGGTTACGCGGACGTCATTTACGTGAAGTATAGGAAGTCTCTGGTAGTAATTACGCATTCTTTCAATCTTTCCAAAATGTCTTTGTACACCAAAGAATTCAAGATCGTCTGTTCTACTGTATGGTACATAAACCTCGACGACATGTATGTCATCATATAGAAGTACGCCTTGTCCTTTTATAAATCTTATGCGCTTCTCGTTAAGTGATACGTGATCTAATGGAAGCATGTCAGGGATGAGCATTCTTACTGAGTGGCGTTGTGTTTGTGGCTGAGTCATAATACTTGGTTTTGGTTAGGTATAAAATAATTCAGGTGGTTCGTATTCTATTAGACCTTGCTCTGAAAGTAACCTCTCAAAGCAACCCTCGCCAACTCAATGTGTAACTCTGGCGAGGGTTGTTGCCTGCTATCTTTATAGTCGGCGTATCCTTTGTGGGGAATTTGAGAGAAGATCTACTCAGGTGGTTTTAAGGTTCTTATTAATCATTGTTCCAGATGATCACAATAATTATTTCAAAGATGGTAGGATTTGTCACAAATAAGCAAGTTATTTGTGTGACAAATGCGAACAATGGTATTATTAGCACATAATTTAAAGGCGCTTAGGCGAAAGCAGAACATCTCCCAACAAGTCTTAGCGGACAAGTTATATATCAGCAGAGCGAGTCTGGCCAAGTATGAAGGAGGGATTAATGAGCCATCACTTGGATTGACGGTGAAGCTTTCAAGATACTTCAATGTGTCTGTGGACACCTTCCTTACCGTGGATCTTGAGCGTATGGAGATAGCTGCGTTGCTAAATGACAAAACCACTTCAGGTATGATCATGCCTATCCAGGTAGACAAGCACGGCGAGAATGTGATAGAGGTCGTACCACACAGTGCGCAAGCGGGCTATATGGGCCAGTATAGTGATCCAGGCTTTATAGAATCACTTGATCAGATGGCATTACCATTTCAAGAACTGCATGGCAAGTGTAGAGCATTTCCCATAGAGGGAGATTCTATGCCTCCATATGGTACGGGATGTTATGTAGTCGGTCGCTATATCTCATCAAGTAGTGAGATTCAAAAAGGTAAGCGGTACATCTTGTTATCAAGAGATGAGGGTATTGTCTTCAAGCGACTCTACCGAGACGAGCAAGATGATGCTATGATCCACCTTCATTCTGACAATCCAGCCTACAAGCCTTTCGACATGCATCTTCAAGAAGTTCAAGAGATCTGGGAATTCGTGGCGGCTATATCTTTTAGAGATGCAGGAGACAACTCATTTGCCAGTGATGTGATGACTCGAGTGAAGGAATTGCAAGATGAAGTTCAGAAGTTGGCGACACAATTAGTACCAGCAGGGCGATGATTTTAGCCAAAGTAATACCCAGAAACAGGGAATTAACAAAATATTTGTTGGTTAGGGGTTGATTTATAGCTAAAACAAGCTTTACTTTGACTCATGTTAGGAAAAACACATTTGTTCTTTTTCTAATATGTAAAATTATTATACCTTCACATTTAAATAAGAAACCTATACGCTTCAACTTTTACTCTAACTGAATAGACTGATTTTAAAACCCACTTTGGATCACAAACTGATTAGAGTTATGAACGTAAAAGCAATAAAAGCATTAGGTGACAAGGAGCTTATTAACCTTTATTTAGAAGGTAATCAGAAAGCTTTTGAGGTTCTCCTCACACGACACAAAAACAAAATCTACACATCTATTTACTTATTTGTCAAGGATCACGACCTGGCAGAAGATATCTTTCAAGAGGTATTTATTAAGATTATAGATACTCTACGTAAAGGCAAGTATAACCATGAGGGCAAGTTCCTGCAATGGGCGATGAGGATATCATATAACTTGTGTGTTGACTACTTCAGACGTTCTAAAAGACGTACGAAGGTTTCTCCATCTGAGACATTTGACATTTTTGATGTCTTAGAGGTGAAAGATGATAACATGGAGACAAGTATGATTAAGAATCAGACGTATACTAAAGTACGCGAGCTTGTAGATCTACTTCCTCCAGAGCAAAGAGAGGTTGTTATACTCAGGCATTATGCCGATATGAGTTTTAAAGAAATAGCAGCATTAACTCGCGTGAGTATCAATACAGCTTTAGGTCGTATGAGATATGCACTTATAAATATCAGAAAGTTAGTAGACGAGCATCACATCGTGTTGCAGTCATAAGAGCTATAGAGAAATAAAGAGAGTTTAGATATCACAAGGTCATCAGTTAATAACTGGTGACCTTTTTTATTGGAGCAGAGCTACACACATAGAACGAAGTCCGATTGGCAAAGGTTAAAAAAGAGAAGCCGATTCTGACGAATCGACTTCCTTTCACTGCATCAACCAAAAAATAAAACTTAAATATCTTTTAATAAAAGAGATACGAAAAGCTATATAAATCGAGCTTCGTTACCTTTCAATATCCACAATGGTAATAATATTTTAATAAAAGGAGCAAGGTGAAACATAAAAAGTTAATTGACCAATTAACTTAAAATGACCTGTAGCTCATATCTGATCATGAGCAACATCTTTCATGCTATAGTGGTAAATTTGAATGTATGATGAGTATGCTATTCATTTTGATTTTGGCTTATATAGGGGATACCCATAAGCATGATGTTGCAATTCCTGAAGGAGCCATGATGCATGAGTTTCACTTAAGTAAATGTGATATAGACTATAGTCCCGTGGAAGTGTCTCTTCAAATAGCGATAAGTATTTTCATTGATGATTTAGAGATGACGCTTGCGAAGGAAGGACTAGATAGTCTTAAGATATGTACTAAGTACGAGGCACCAGAAGTCGATTCTATCATTCACGATTATATAAAGAAGCACTTGAAGGTTACCGTTGATGATCAACTAACAGAGATCAATTGGGTAGGTAAAGAGGTGTCTGAGGATCTCGCTGCAGTGTGGTCTTATCTTGAGATCAAGAATGTAGCACCACAAAAGTCAATTGAAATAGTAAATGATGTATTGATGGAATCATTTGATGATCAACAGAATGTCGTTAAGCTTAAGATGAGTGATGAGAAGAAGTCTTTCTTTCTCTTCAACATAAATGAATTTTCAGGCAAGCTAAATCTACTATGATTACAAAAGCTGTGTCTTTCATACTTATACTGCCTATTAGATTGTACCAATTGGTATTATCCCCGATACTCAGTGGCGTATTTGGTATGAGATGTAGGTATGAGCCATCATGTTCTCATTATGCGGCCAATGCCATTGAAGAGTGGGGCCCAATCAAAGGAATTTGGTTAGGGATAAAGCGGATAGCGAGCTGCCAACCTTATGGAGGATTTGGCGCAGACCCAGTTCCACCTAATCCAAAGAAGAATCGTACCTCTAAGTAGTCTATATAATCCGATATCTTTGACGTATGATGTTAGAAAGACCAAGACGTAATCGCAAAAGTGGAAGCGTCCGCGACTTGATAAGAGAAACCAGAGTGCACACAGATGATCTCGTATATCCTCTTTTCGTTCAAGAAGGTAAGGGGATTAAAGATGAGATCAGTTCGCTACCTGGAAACTATAGATGGTCCTCAGATACATTGATAGAAGAGATAGGTCGCTGTTCAGACTTGGGACTGAAGTCATTTATGCTCTTTCCGAAGATAGATGGTAAGATGAAAGATCCACAAGGGAGCTATGGAACCAGTGAGGATAACTACTATCTAAAAGTTGCACAAGACATAAAGAGTGCTCATCCCCATATCACTTTGATCAGTGATGTCGCTCTTGATCCATATAGCAGCGATGGACACGATGGAATTGTTGTAGATGGTCAGATCGACAATGATGCCTCAGTTGCGCTTTTACAGCAAATGTCAGTCTTGCAAGCACAAGCGGGTTTTGATATCCTTGGGCCTTCAGATATGATGGATGGAAGGGTAGGGGCGATCAGAGAAGCGCTTGATGATGAAGGATTTATCAATACTGGTATCATGTCATATACAGCCAAATATGCAAGTGCTCTGTACGGTCCTTTCCGAGATGCGCTTGATAGTGCTCCAGTTGTAAATAAAGATGTGCCCAAGGACAAGAAGACCTATCAAATGGATCCGGCTAATAAGTCGGAGGCGCTGCGTGAAGCAGACCTTGATGTTGTAGAAGGAGCTGACTTCTTGATGGTCAAGCCAGCCCTGCATTATTTAGATATCATCCATCTTCTAAAAGAGAATTATAATCTACCAATAGCGGCATATCATGTAAGTGGTGAGTGTGCTATGGTTTTAGCAGCAGCTCAAAAGGGTTGGTTAGATTATAATCAGATAATGCCCGAGACACTGTTATCGATCAAGCGAGCTGGTGCTGATGTGATCATATCATATTTTGCAAAAGACTTTGCAAGTCTTAAAACCACTTAATTAGAAAAATAAATTACAATTCAAAGTTTGCAATCTAATTGTCTCTGCGAATTACTCGCATGATTATAGATCAGTCTTAATGACCCTGCCATACCCGGTTTCTTTCTTTTTAACCGTGGGGTTTCCAGAATAGAGAACATCTAGTCGGTCATTAAGATCTGCTTCTATAAAATCTTCACATCGCACTTTGATTTGTCCAGATACGAATGAATTCTTAGTGGAAGAAGAATGAACAAAGAGAGAATCAATAATAGAACCACCAGCATTAATGCTAACAATACCTTGAGGGTTCTTTAGATTCATCTTTTTTATTTTACCATTTAGGATGCTTCCAAATGAAAAAGAAGTAAAGTTTGTTGATTGTCCTATTACACGTGTGACTTTACTATAGATATTATTTTGAACATTAAGGTTCAATGTTCCAACTTCTAAAAAGAACTTGGATATGCCAGAACCAAAAAAATTCAAAGTTAACTCGTTCTTTCTAAGTACATATTTCTCCCAGTCTTCTGGTTTGTAGAATATCTCACCATCTGGATTAGAGCCATAGGCTGTAGCGGAAATACCAATATGACCGTTTCCTCTTGTTGTTATTGATTGAAGATGTTTTGCTCCAACTTTCACGAGAACGGGAAATTCTTGATTGACCTCTACCAATGTAGTATCAGCTTCTGGAAGAAGACGGTTGACAAAAAGTGTATCATTGACGATTGTAACTTCTAAGAATTGTTTTGTGTTTTCATATCCCTCAATTATTACTTCTTCACTCAGTGGATTTAACTCTACCAGCGTAAAGTCAGTGCTAAGATGATGATATGATCCTTTGATGGAGTCTAGAAAATAATCCCCTTTCGGTATGAGCCATTTGCCCGCACCTCTTCTGTCGCTTTTTTCAAGACGGTCTGAGATTGAAAAGGAATAGAAAATACCGCACAACACTATTCCAAGTATTATGGTAAGGAGGATGATTTGACTTTTCTTTAGTGAATTTCTCATTTACATATTTTTTAATTCAGTTGGCTCTATATCAAGTATTTCAAGCATAGACTTAATATGTGGCAAGTCATCATTAATAAATTGTTTTTTTAATAGCTTCTTAGATAGAGATACAGCGTTTTTATCGAGAAAATATCCTAGTCCTCTTTGAGCATTTATTATTCCTTCATCACTTAGTAGGGCGTATGTTCTTGCGACGGTATTGGGATTAACCTCTATCTCTGAAGCAAGATCTCGAACAGAAGGTATTCTACTTTCAATTTCCCATTGATTAGTAATGATCATCACAATGATATGATCAGCTATTTGGCGGAAGATGGGTTTAGGCGTTCTAAACTTCATCTTAAGAATCTAATTCGGAAAATCGTAAGTAACTAATAATAAGCGCTACGATACAACCAATGTTTAGGTAGGTCGTGTTAGAAAATGATAGTAAGAATGATTTTTCTGCTTTAACGTGATATCCTGCTGCGCTTAGCAATGAATCAACAGAGGATAGATTATTAATACTGAAATTCTTGAAAAAATCAATGTCCGGATTTTGAACAATAAGGCTTAATAGTATAACAGTATTAAAGCCGATAACAAGTAGCATCCCAGTTAGTAAGAGTTTCCCTATTGTGAACCTTTTAAAGATTAAGGCCCCTAAAAATATGAAGCACTGCCAGGGAATTAGATTGATGATATTCTTCCAGATATATGGATCATTCATATGAACTTTAACCTGTCGAGAGGCTATTTCTGAGCTGCCAATTGACGTTGCTATAATGAACAATTCATAAAAAATAATTATAGCGATTGGACTGAGTACTATGGCGAATAAAATCTTTGCAGCCCATTTTTCTAAAGTAGAAGCAGGAAGACCTAAATGGAAGCTGGCGCTGTTGCTTTTAGAATATTCTGAGAACGAGAAGCTCGTGATGATGCTGGAGGCGACCAAGAAAAGTTGAGGAAACCAGGTGAAATGAAATTTGTAGTATTCACTTCCTGAAGAGTTTCCAAAATTGTTGAAGCCAGAGTATCCAGTTCCTATGGACGATATAGTTTCTAAAATAGAGAAGTTCTCATTGTAAAAATAGAAAGCAACCACCATAAAACAGAGTCCTAGAGTAAGTCCATATAATGAACCTTTAGACTTTATGTCGTTAATAATTAAGAATCCGATCCGCTGTAGATTAAAAGTCATGCTCCTTGATGTTTTGTAAACACTTGAGAAATAGGTTCATTTTCTGTAATGATTGCATTGAATAAAACTTCAAGATCTGGTTCAAAAGTTTCTAATCCATTTGCAGGGCTTATATTAAGATAGCCACCAGGTATTCGTTCATGATAAATATGGTCAGCGGTTTCATGAGGTTTGCTATCCAATGAAAAATAGAGCTTTTCGCAAATAGAGTTTATCGTCTGATTGAATATGATTTTACCTTCATTAATCACGATGACATTATCTATTAGACTATGTAGATCACGTATCTGATGAGTGGATATGAGAAAGAGCCTATCGTCTGTTATTATATGTGATAAGATTTTTCTGAATTGTTTTTTGGAAGGTATATCTAATCCATTTGTAGGTTCGTCCATTAGTAAAACCTTGGTATTGGTCGCTAGAGCAAAAGCGATTAGGGCCTTTTTTCTTTGCCCCATGGATAACTTTCCTAAGTGAGCTGATCGATCTAATTCAAATTCATTAAGAAATTGCAAGAATGACTCAAGCGAAAAAGATGGATATAAAGGACTATACATATCGCTAAATTTCTTTAGTGAAATCTCTGGAGTATATACCTCTTCGGCTAAGAGAAATGTATCACGTAAGAA
>CALHUZ010000363.1 GCA_938039305.1 uncultured Saprospiraceae bacterium | reverse complement strand
CTATCATCCAGGAGTTGATCCTATAGCTGTGAGTCGAGCAGTCAAAGAGAACCTTTCTGCGGGAAGAGTAAAAAGTGGAGCGAGTACGATTACGATGCAGCTAGCTCGAATGATGAAGCAGCATAATTCTCGATCTCTCTTTAATAAACTCAAAGAAGTGAGACTTGCCTTGAGATTAGAATTTTGGTATAGTAAGTCTGAGATTCTAAAATGGTATACATCGTTGGCTCCGATGGGAGGGAATGTTGTAGGCCTTGAAGCGGCCTGTTGGAGATATTATGATAAGAGACCGAATCAATTATCATGGGCAGAAGCAGCAACATTAGCGGTCCTGCCCAATGCGCCATCACTGATCCATGTCAATAAGAATAGAAATCGATTGGAGCAGAAAAGAAATCGATTACTTCATCAATTGTATAATGAAGAGATTATAGATAGTTTGGATCTGGAAGCTTCTCTCATGGAGCCACTCCCAGAGAGATTATACAATCTTCCAAATCAGGCACCTCACTTACTTCAATTTTTGAAACAGCAAGGTGGAAGCAATTCTAATAATACAATTGCAATTGAGTCAGGCATACAAAGATCTGTAGCTGATCAGTTAAATCAACTTTACCTTGAGTGGTCGCAGAATGAAGTATACAATGCTGGGGTTTTGATTTTAGATACAAAGACAGGAGCTGTGCTTTCTTATCATGGCAATATTCCAACTACAGAAAAGGAGTCCGCAGTCGATATGATACAGGCCAGAAGAAGTTCTGGGTCCATTCTAAAACCATTCTTATACGCTCATATGATTAATGAAGGATTGATCACTCCTTCAGAATTAGTATGGGATATCCCTACTTATATAGCGGGCTTTAATCCTAATAATTATAATAAGACATACAGCGGCGCCACTCCAGCAGACGAAGCTTTGCAAAGATCCCTTAATGTGCCTGCCGTACGGATGCTTCAATCCTATGGAATTGAAAAATTCCTACATCGACTAAGAGGACATGGTCTCAAGACATTGAGTTTTGATGGAGATCACTATGGTCTTTCATTGATCTTAGGAGGAGGGGAGGTATCCCTTTGGGACATAGCCCATGCTTATAGAAACATAGGCGCTGCACTTCTTTCAAATAATGAAACAAAAGACAAAGGTGATATAGCCTTGTCTAAAGCTGCGATTTATCAAACACTCGAAGCTTTAAAGGGCCTTTCGAGACCAGATGAAGAGGGCAATTGGCAATTGATGGATAGCAGAGCGCCATTGGCTTGGAAGACTGGTACGAGTTATGGGCATAGAGATGCTTGGGCGGTTGGTGTTTCTCCTGAAGTAACGATTGCAACTTGGGTAGGCAACGCCGATGGAGAGGGACGTGATGGCATCATAGGCACCTCTACTGCAGGAAGACTTTTGTTTAATGTTGCGGGACTTTTGAATCTTGAAGGTACTTGGTTTGATCCTCCTTATGAGGAAATGACATATTTACGGAAGTGTCATCATACTGGATGGTTAGCAAGTCCTAACTGCCCTATAGTAGATACGACTTATTGGCCGATAGTAAGCGAAAGGGCACAAGTGTGTCTTCATCATCAAACTCATTTTGTGACGGCTGATGGTAATTATAGAGTAGATGGGGATTGTGAATTAAGTGAGGCGATCACAACTAAGTCTTATCTATCTCTTCCTCCGCTTGTCTCTCATTACTATAAGCGGTCTCATCCTGACTGGGAGGTGACTCCTCCTGTTCATGATGCATGTAAGTCTTCATCGTCTAAATCATCAATGGAGTTAGTTTACCCGTTATCAGGAGACGTTATATATCTGCCTTCGGATCTAAATGAAGAACGACAATCGATTGTTGCCAGAGCTGCTCATCATGATTCTAAAACTACTATTTACTGGTACCTCAATGACCTTTATTTGGGCTCAACTAAGGACTTTCACAGCATGGCTATTATGCCTTCTGTAGGGATTCATAAGATTTCTATAGTTGATGATAAAGGCCTGATTATCAGTAGTTCTATCACCATAAATGGGGATTTTAACCCTTAAAAGGTCGGCCTTGTGTCACTCAAGGGGGCATATCATCGAGCTGATGGATCTTTTTACTACTTTAGCCCTACTGTTATAACCATCTGATGATGAAAACGACCCAACTCTTGTTGGGTCTCGCATTTGTGTTATCGACGATTTATATGTACGGTCAGTCTGAACTGCCGGTCGTTCATTTTAAATCTGGGGACAAAGTATTCAATAATAACTTACAGGCATTTATGTCTGTGGGGCATCTTCGTGCGAGCGAGGAGGGGGATGCTTATTACCATAGATACATACAATTTAGTGAGATCCCTAACCCTTCGACACGCGCCTCCTTGGAGGCCTCGGGCGTTGATATCATAGAGTATCTTCCAGACAACACATACCTCGTAGCCATACCTAATAATTATAGTGCACGCCAGCTGGTCCAGTTTGGGGTGGTCAATGTTATTGCTCCTGAAGTAGAGGACAAGTTGGATCAAAGACTACTGACTGGATCATGGCCTGATTGGGCAGAAGAAGCTAATCGAGTAAAAGTGATTATAAAGTTTTTCGATGCTCTCGATCAAGTCACCTGTCTAACTCGCTTGAATGAGATGGGAGTTTCAATCAAAAAAGAGGATATAGATTTTCCAATTGTATATACAACTTTGGACGATTCTCAATTCTTGCAAATTGCTGCCCTCTCTTATGTACAATTTGTTGATATAGGACCTGATCCAGGTAAGCCAGAAGATACTGCTGGAAGAACGTTACAGCGAAGTAATCTCATCAATAGCCAACTTTCTTCGGGATTGAAATATGATGGAAGTGGAGTAGGTGTGCTAATAAGGGATGACGGATCAGTTGGGCCTCATATAGATTTTCAAGGAAGACTTTATGATCTGACTCATGGTAATGACAAAGGCAATCACGGAGATGGAGTGGCTGGAGTATTCTCTGGTGCTGGGAATCTTGATCCATCGGCAGCTGGTTCTGCTTCAGGTGCAGATGTATATGTCATCAATTATGAATCAGAATTCAAAGACAACACTATAGAGCTTCATGAGCAAAACGATATCGTTATTACAAATTCTTCTTATAGTAATTCTTGTAATGCGGGATACACGATCACAACTCAACGAGTAGATCGGCAGATGGTTAACTATCCACATCTCATGCATATCTTTTCAGCAGGCAATGCCAATGGATCTGAATGTGGATATGGTGCTGGCAATCAATGGGGCAATATAACAGGAGGTCACAAACAAGGCAAGAATGTGATCGCTGTTGCTAATCTTCATGCAGATGGATCCATCGCTAACTCAAGTAGTCGCGGACCTGCGCACGACGGTCGAATCAAGCCAGA
The DNA here is from genome assembly GCA_938039305.1 of uncultured Saprospiraceae bacterium. Lineage (GTDB taxonomy): Bacteria > Bacteroidota > Bacteroidia > Chitinophagales > Saprospiraceae > JAJRXG01. Next base: position 2,982 of record CALHUZ010000363.1, on the reverse strand, counting down.
TATATCAGCACTCGGTACTGGTGAGATTTCTACTGATGATAGCCATACGTATCAGGTATTTGGAGGGACCTCCGCCGCAGCACCGACTATGGCAGGAAGTTTTGCACAATTGTATCAAGCATATCGAGAACTAAATAATAATGAAAATCCCAAAGCTGGTTTTCTAAAAGCCGTTGTACTTAATTCTGCTCGAGATCTTGGGAATGAAGGCCCAGACTTTATTTATGGATGGGGTTTAGTAGACGCATTTAGAGGACTTAAGATATTAGAAGAACAAACTTATATAGAGGGATCTCTGGTTCAAGGAGAGACTAATCAACACCAGATCAACATACCTGAGGGAGTAGTTGAAGCGAAGGTTATGATTTACTGGGTAGATAAAGCAGGGTCTACCACAACTCAAAAAGCCCTGGTCAATGATTTGGATATGTTCATCAATGATCAAAATTCTAATCGTCATGACCCTTGGATACTTGATCACACCCCTGATCCACAATTGTTAGATCTACCTGCAACAAAGGGAGCAGACCATCTTAATAATATGGAACAAGTATCAATAGATACTCCGGCTGCAGGAATTTATGAAGTGACGGTTGATGGGACAACCATCCCAATAGGTGCTCAAGAATATCACATCGTTTGGAGTTTTCAATATGATAATATTATGGTTACTTATCCGATCGGTGGCGAGGGATTTGTCCCAGAGTCTACAGAATGGATACACTGGGAGGCGCACGGAGAAGAAGGTACTTTTGATGTGGTGTATAGCTTAGATGAAGGATTAAGTTGGTCGCCCATAGCGACTAATCTTCAAGGTGATACCAGAGTTATTGATTGGACTGTTCCATCTGTAATTTCTGGAGATGTCATGGTAGGAGTGAGTAGGGGAAATAAGTTTGATATATCAGATGAGACTTTTTCAATTATTGAAAAGCCTTCAGGTTTGGTGTTCACTGAGTTGTGTCGATCGGGAGCTAAATTATCTTGGCAACCAGTAGAAGGAGCGGATGCATATCAAGTATATAAATTAGGCGAAAAATATATGGAGGTTGTTGAGATCGTAGAAGGCTTGTCTGTTACTTTTAAAGATTTACCTGTTGACGAGACATCTTGGTTCAGTGTACAAGCGATCAATGATGACGGTGCTATAGGATGTAGAGCAGACGCTGTATCTTATTATACTCATCCGGCCTACTTTAATTGTAAAAATACTGTGAGCATTGAAAAAATTGCATCAACCGATGTGGCGTCAGCAGGGGATGTTATTGACTATACTATCACTGTTAAAAGTCATTATGAAGAGACTATAACAGGAGTTGTTCTTTCTGATGTGTTGGATCCATCTTGGGAGGTTATAGAGAACAGTATCACATGTGGATTTATAGAAGATGGTGTTCTTATTATAACCCATGGAGTGTTAGAACCTGATGAATCGGTCACTTGTAGCTTTAGTGTAGTGTCGTCTCAGTTTAATGCTACTGAAATTATAATCAACGAAAATCATGACACGCCTTCAACTTTTCTATCTATTGATAGTATAGATGGTCCTGAGATATGGAACCTTTTAGATTCTAATTCTTTATCGGGATCTTCGGCCTGGTTTGTTCGTAATATTGGAGAAGATCAATTGCAATCTTTAGAGACCATTCCTTTTCTAATTGATATGGCTACAGAATTTTCTTTTCATCATAATTATAATACTGAGTTAGGCTGGGATGGAGGCATGGTAGAGATCACCATTGATGACGGTGTAACTTGGAGAGATTTAGGTCCGATGATGTTAAAGAACGGATATGTGCGCGCCCTTGGTAAAGGCAGTAATCAAGATATCTCTTATCGCGATGCTTTTACTGGTGATAGTGGTGGTTATATTGAAACTACAATTGACTTATCATCTTATGCAGGAAGCACTGCCAAGGTCAGATTTTTATGGGGAGCAGATCGATCTTTCTATAAGGATGGCTGGTTCATCGATGATATAAAAATACAATCTGTCTTTCGACAAATAAACCAAGCTTGTGTATCCTTTGATCAAGGAGATATGGTATGCGATGTTGCAGAAACTTTTATAGTTGCTTGCACCGAAACGTGTTCTTCATGTGAAGACAACGAGATTAATGGAGAAGAGACTGGCGTAGATTGTGGCGGCCCTTCTTGTCCACCATGCCCATGTTCTTCAGTTGCAGATTCATTGGTTATTCAGGATATGGTATTGACTAATGATATGGATCAAAAAATTAAGATGTCCATCATGACAACCGATACTGTGTCGATAGCGGACGATGCATCTGTAATATTACAAGCTGGCAAAGAAGTGATATTTGGCGCAAATTTTTCTACTGGTAATCAATCAACAATGACTATCTTAATCGAAGATTGTGATGAAAATTAAGAGCAATGACTGTAAAGGAATACATAGATCAACTTCCAGCTGAACGAACTACTGCGTTTAAAAAGCTTCGAAAGACGGTTAAGGATAATCTACCAAAGGGATTCAAAGAATGTATCAATTATAAAATGCTGGGCTATGTAGTCCCTCATTCATTATATCCTGATGGGTATCATTGTGATACAAAGTTGCCTCTGCCATTTATAAATCTTGCGAATCAGAAAGGCTTCATCGCGTTATATCACATGGGTATTTATGCGGACAAGAAGTTGTATGATTGGTTCGTCAGCGAATACCCTAAACATTGCAAGTATAAACTGGATATGGGTAAAAGCTGTATCCGCTTCAAGAAGATAGATGATATCCCTTATGATCTTATCGCTGAGTTAATACAAAAGATGACGGTAGACGATTGGGTTAAGCTCTATGAGAAGAATGTGAAAGGTTAGACAAGTTTAAGCGTCAAGTTCAAGTATCAAGTTCAAAAAGAGAAGACGACGGATTATTAGAAGATGGTCCACCAGATTAGAGATTGAGGTAAATTACAAAAGCACATAGGTACTCAAGCACATACTGAAACAGATTTGCAAGAA
>CALHUZ010000362.1 GCA_938039305.1 uncultured Saprospiraceae bacterium | reverse complement strand
GACTTGAAAGAACGACTCGGTATCAAAATAGATTACATCGCTTCTCATGGTCACACTGTGTTTCATCACCCAGAGGAAGGATATACGCTTCAGATCGGTAAAGGATCGATCATGGCGGAGAGAACACGTATACCTTGTATTGTTGATTTTAGGTCTAACGATGTAGCACTTGGCGGTGAAGGTGCCCCGGTTGCTCCCATCGTTGAGCAATATTTATACCCTGGTCATGACTTCTACTTTAACCTTGGAGGCATAGCGAATGTAAGTTTGCATCATGGTGATGAGATAGTTTCTATCGATAGCAGTCCCTGTAATCAAGTCTTGAATCATATCATGAATGGCAGAGGGAAAGCCTATGATGATAAGGGAGCTCTTGCTAGAACAGGGACATGTTCAAAAGAGCTCATGAAGGCATGGTCCGATCTTCCATATTTTTTAAAACCGTTCCCAAAGTCTATGGACAATACTTGGGTTAAAGATGTCTTCATGGCGGTGATGGATAAATTTGAATTGTCAGACGAGGACATTCTGGCAACCATGGTTGAGTATGCGGCAAGTCAATTAAAGGCAGATTGTAATCTTCTTTCAGATGGTCATGACGTAGGGGAGTCCTCAGGTTTTATAACTGGTGGAGGCGCTTTCAATGACTTCCTTGTTGATCGCATGAAAGTTCATTGTGCAGAAATCAACCTAAAGCTAACCAAGCCGGATAGCAAGACAGTTAACTTCAAAGAAGCTATTCTAATGGCACTGATGGGATATCTTAGAGTCAAGGGAATGGCCAATACTATTCCAACTGTCACTGGTGCTCAAAGACCTTCAATCGGGGGAGCTATATATACTGTATAGGTCATAAGATGGATCTCTGCAAGTATTATATCGAAGATTAAAGTGTCAAAATTCATCGTTCTGTGACTGATTTGTAATATTACATTTGTGTCAACATAAAGTGAGTTATGAGATTAGGCTTATTCATGATTGTTCTACTCCTCGTGAGTTCGTGTGTCCCACCTTCTGATGTAACTGACCTTTCGGTAAATGTGGATTTATCAAATGAAGTGCATCAGACGATTCTGAATGCGAAGGATACTAGAGACGTTGATATTATCTTATCATATATGAGTTCAGAAGATCTTTCTGAAAGATATCTCGCTGTAGAAGCATGTGCTAGTATTATCGATGAGCGATTGCACAGCCCTCTTACTAGTGTTTTGAATGCTGACCCTTCAACTGAAATGAGGACTATCGCTGCATATGCCTTAGGACAACAGAATGACCTTGCTGTAGAAGATGCATTGATCCGATCCTTTCAAAGTCAAGATACTGTAGATTATAATACGGCCGTGAGAGGTGCTATACTTGAAGCTATAGGAAAGTGCGGAACTGAAAAGACTCTTAACCTTATCTCAACTGTAACTTCATATACAAGTGAAAATAATCATCTGCTCCTTGGACAAGCAAGAGCCATATATCGATATGGACTCAGGGGAATATTTGCTGATAGCGGTACACGAGTTATGATTGATAACATATTGGATAGAAGCAAACCTGCTAAGACCAGAGCGCTCGCTGCACAATATCTAAATAGAAATCCGAATGTGGAATTAGGTGATCAAGCGACACGACTTGCAGCAACTTTTCAATCAGAGACAGATGTCAATGTAAAAATGTCCTTAGCAGGAGCCTTAACAAGAACAGGAGATCCTGCACTGCTACCTACAATCCTTCCGATGTTGACTGATGAGACTGATTATAGAATCAAGTCGAACATCTTAAGGCAATTAGGCTCGTTTGACTATGTGTTGTACAAAGACACTGTGATGACACTTCTTGAAGATGAGAATGACCAAGTGTTTGAGTTGTCGAGTGCACTTCTAAAAGAAGAAGCTCCAAGACAAGAATCAGCTACATTTTTATCAATTGCGAGATCAACAAGTCTTAAAAAGAGAAAGCCGCAGCTTTTCAGCATTGCGCTTAATGTACTGCCTAGTAGATTTGTCAATACACGAAATGCTATCTCCAATGAGATTAAAGCCAGCTTAGAAGCAACTACAGAGCCTGCTATACAATCACGATACATGGAGGCACTAGCCCTTGATCCTGTCAATCTACCGACGATCATCGAAAAGGGATTTGGTTCAAGTGATCTATTGGTTCGCACGACGGCCATCAATAGTGTTGAAACCCTCATGACAAATAAAAGAACCAAGCAGATATACGTGCGACCTTCTGCTATGAGTGCCTTTAGAAACGCCATCATTATAGAATTCTCCAAACTATTAGAAAGTGGAGACTCTGGATCTATTGCGGCTATAGCAAGTCTTCTTCGTAAGGACGAGTGTGGCTTCAAAGAAGTCACTGGTTTTAATTTTACGCTAAGGTCTGCTATGAGAAAATTAGAGCAACCAATACATTATGAGGCCTATAAGGAGTGTATGCAGACTTTGGAATATTTAGAAGATACAACTTATACGATTGATCCTGTAGCTTATAATCATCCGATTGATTGGACACAATTAACTGCTCTGAATGATTCGTCAAGAGCGTATATTATAACTACCAAGGGGCAGATAGAGATTAATCTCTATCATCATCATGCCCCAGGAAGTGTTTCTAATTTTGTAGCCCTTTCTGAGTCAAATTTTTATGACGGTAAGACGATACATAGAGTCGTTCCTAATTTTGTGATACAAGGAGGATGTCCTCGTGGTGATGGTTTTGGTAGTTTGGATTATACCATCAGATCAGAATTAGGAAGAGCATATTATGATGACGCTGGATATATAGGGATGGCGTCTGCCGGTGCTGACACAGAGGGCACACAGTGGTTCATTACTCATTCTCCTACACCACACTTAGATGGCCGATATACAATATTTGGCAAAGTAACAGCAGGTATGGACGTAGTTCATGACATAGAAGTGGGGGATGTGATTCAAGATGTTCGTATCTTAAAGTATTGATTTACAATGTGCTCATAGACTTGCTTTAGGATTCTTATTTTTACAAATAGCTAAGTGACCGTGAACAATTCTTCTGTTACAAGCTTTTAACTTTGTATTTATTCTTTCGACTAACGACAAAATGGACCTTAATAAAGCACAAGAGCGTTTTATTCATGACTGGGGCAACCTGAGTTCTAACTGGGGTGTCAAGTGCACGATGGGTAAGATCCATGCCTTACTGCTTGTATCAAGCGAAGATCTCTGTGCAGATGACATCATGCAAAAGCTTTGTATGTCAAGTGGCAACGTCAATATGAATCTCAAGGCTTTGGAAAACTGGCAGGTTATCAAGAAAGTCTATAGACCTGGAGAGCGCAAGGATTTTTACCAAGCCGAGAAAGATTTTAGTAAGGTCTTCAAACTCATCATAGCTGAACGTAAAAAGAAGGAGTTAGACCCTCTTCTCGGTCTTCTTCGAGAAGTTAATGCTGTTGAAGCTAAATGTCCAGAGAGTAATGAGTTTTGCAGAATGACTAAAGATCTGGAGCGTTTTGCAAAGAAAGCCGATAGAGCACTCAATGTTATAGCAAGTAGCCAAGCAGAGTGGATATCAAAAGTCCTGATTAGATAGGAGTATATTCACTTCTTTACACACATTCATTTTCTACTTTTACCTTATGAGAAAGATTTCAGCTGATCTAATCATCACTCATGATGGTATGCCACTATCTGATGGCGTCGTGATCTATGATGAAGAAACTACTGAGATTTTAGATGTTCTTGAGATCTCAGAAGGAATAGGTGATGTAAAACATCATCGAGGTGTATTGATCCCAGGTTATGTAAATGCTCACTGCCATCTAGAGTTATCGCATTTGAAAGATGTCATTCCTACAGGAACGGGTCTGATCCCATTTATCCAAGGTGTTGTCTCACTAAGAGATTTTCCTCAAGAAGTTATAGACGAGCAAATTATTAGAGCAGATCAGGAAATGTTCAACAATGGTATCGTAGCAGTAGGCGATATCTCTAATAAGGCTGATACTGCCATCACAAAGGAAAAATCACCAATACGGTATTACACATTTGTAGAGATGTTTGATTTTCTTCAAGAGGATCAAGCTTTAACAACCTTTGAGGGATATAGAGAAGTATTTGAAAACCAATCAGATCATGGCCAAAACAAAAAATCCTATGTGCCTCATGCTCCATACTCAGTTTCTAAAAGGCTATTTGATTTAATCAATGAGCATAATCAAGGTGATGCAACGGTATCGATTCATAATCAGGAGTTACATGCGGAGAATCAACTCTTCTTGGATAAGACTGGAGAGTTTTTAGATTTTTATAAAGGCTTTGGTTTGTCGCTTGATCAGTTTGAACCAATCGCTAAAAGCGCGATCCATTATACTTTGGAGCATTTGAGTACTTCATTTAGAACCATCATGGTGCACAACACCACTACGACCAAGCACGATATAGCAAAAGCACAGATTAAGAATCCGCAGATATATTGGGCTACTTGCCCTAATGCGAATCTTTATATCGAAAACGCCTTACCGAATTACAAAGACTTTATCGACTGTGGTGCTAAGATGTGCATCGGTACAGATAGTCTTAGTTCTAATTGGCAGCTTTCTATTTTCGAAGAGATGAGAACGATTAAGAGATTTCAATCAGATATAGACGATATCGATCTCATCAAGTGGGCCACTCTTCATGGAGCTCAAGCCTTAGGATATCAAGATCTTGGAAGGATTGTGAAGGGCAGTAGACCAGCCATTAATCTTATAGATGTTCCAGTCGTAGAGGGCAAGTTCAATCTTAATGAGGCGGTTTCTTCCCTAAGAATTGTCTGAGACTTTAAACAGCTCTGGTGATTCTTTCATCAAGCAGCATTAGTTCTTCCTTATAGTCCACATGACACTCCGAAGCTAATGTTTCAATAGAAGACCGGAGTTTCTTTAGAAACTTCTGATGCTCCTGACTTTGCT
>CALHUZ010000361.1 GCA_938039305.1 uncultured Saprospiraceae bacterium | reverse complement strand
TCCTTGTTGATCTGATTTCCTCCTGAAAAACCAAAGCTTGTATTAGGCGCACTTTTTTCTCTCATTGTCCCAAGATTAGAAGTAAAGCTTCTTGTTACATCCGTCAAGAACGAGTTGTATTTATCAGATGCTATGGGATCTGGAATTGCCGTGGTCGATCTAATCGGAAGGCTTCTTGTCCCATCATCATAACCTAACCAGTCAGTTCCACCTTGAGCAGCAGTGATATAGTCATTCTTAAAGTGCATAGAAGGATTGTAAGACAATCCAGCAGTAACACTGAACTTCTTCTCTTCCGGAAAATCCTTAGTGATGATATTAACTATACCGCCTGTAAAATCCGCAGGCTGATCTGGAGTAAATGATTTTAGAACGATGATGTTATCAATCAAGTTAGTAGGAAAGATATCCATCTGCAGCGTATTGCGATCTGGATCCAAACCAGGAACATCCATACCATTCAATAATGACTTAGTATATCTATCACCTAATCCTCTTACAAATACATACTTGCCACCTTCTACGGAGACACCAGTGACCCTCTTGATAGCTGAAGCGGCATTGCTATCACCTATCTTTTTAAAAGTCTGAGATGAGATACCATCCAGTAATTGGGGTGCTTTCTTTTGTATCGTTAATATCGCAGCTTCAGTATTCTTTATCTGCGTAGCCGTCACTACGACTTCTTCAAGTAGAGCTGTCTCTTCAGCCATACGCACATCCAAAGGAGTAACTTCATCTGCAACAACGACCACATCATTTACAGTAAGTGAGCTATAACCAATAAATGAAAACTCAATAGAATAAGAACCTGGCGCAAGATCAAGCACGAATGCGCCATCAAGATCTGATGTCGTTCCTGTCTGAGTCTCTGCAACAAAGATATTTGCAAATGGAACTGTCTCTCCATTAGAATCATCGATGATGGTTCCTCTAACGGTTCCAGTTTGGCCGATGAGCAAAGTTGAAATCAACACGAAAAGAAAAGTAATTAGATTTTTTATCACAACACTTATTTTAAAAAAATTATAAAAAGCTCATCCTGACCACGTCAATCATCAGGATGAGCTTAGATTCTATTTTATTAATTAGTAATTACACCTTTGTTCATAGCATAAGTCCAGCTAAATGCGGAAGCATCTGCACCTATCGTCGCTGAATTCACAATGTTATTGTCCATAGCCATCTGAGCGTCAAATGCAGCTTCATTCCCAGCTGCAGCTTTATCAGCAACTATATCTTCTATGGTTCTATTTCCCTCAGTGAGATGGCTTGTATTAATCTCGTTTCCTTTGATCACAAGTGCTCCTGAGAAGTAGTTAGCAGAAGATGCATCATCGTCGAGTTCGATATCAGCATTACCTGGAAAGTTGAAGAAGTAAATATTCTCTATGGTTCCTCTTGCACCATCTCTGAAGTCTGCATATTCCGATGCAAGCCCTTTCATCCAGCCATTCTTTAGAGTAAAACTTCCAGTTGCATTTTCAGCTCCTTCTGGACCATCTATTTCAAGTCCGTGATCTGAGTCAGCACCAGCTATGTAGATAAAGTTGTCTATCGTTCCTGAGTAAGCCTGATCTATGTCAAAGGCATCATCGCCTTGTGCCCAGACGAGCGCATTGGTCACATTGACTGTTCCACCGAACCACTCAAGCCCATCATCTTGGTTTCCTACTACTTCTATATTATTGACAATAGTACCTGAACCTACGCCTCCGAAAGTGATACCGTTGATCTCGTTGCCTTCTCCGATCGTCACCCCTCCATGTCTTACAGATACATATGAGATCACTCCAGAATTATCTGCTGCATCAGTGCCTCCATAATTTCCAAAAGCATCACTTGCAGGGATGCCTTCTATCTGAGAAGTGATTCCAGTTTCCACTGAGATAGGTGCACTACCTAAGATGATTAATCCACCCCATAATCCTATCTGTGTCTCATCCAGATTAGAACCAGCGATCTGCCCTACTCCTATGTTGTCTTGTACTGATGTAAATATAATCGGCTTCTCTGCAGTTCCTTCCGCCACCAACTTACCACCTCTTGCAACTACGAGTGCCGATGCAAGCGTTCCTTCTCCTTCAGCACCTTTAATAATAGTACCGGGCTCAATAATAAGTGTTGATCCTGCGTCAACTACTACTTTACCTGTCATCACATATATCTTATCTGATGTCCAAACATCCCCGTCCGCAACGAATCCTGCGATTGTTACTTCTGTGACATTATTAGGATCTGATACGCAGTTGCCATCTTCACATATCTGGCCTTCTGCACAAGTTACACCCGCACAAGGATCTTGGACTACACATTGGCAATCAGAGGTTTTAATCTCACCTGTGGCGAATGTAACACTTTCGAAAGGATCAAGACTTACGCAAACACATGAAGCCGCATCGAGCACTTGTCCTGTAGCGCATACTTTATCATCACAAGGATCATCTTCTCCACAAGAAGTAATCGTGAAAGTAAGTGCTGCTATTAAAATGAAGATTGAAGTAAGTCTTGTCATCG
>CALHUZ010000360.1 GCA_938039305.1 uncultured Saprospiraceae bacterium | reverse complement strand
ATAGAAAACCTAAAAGGCAAAAACATACTTCTCACAGCATGGGGCACTTGGTGTCCGTATTGCAAAGAAGAGCTTCCATACATCAAGGAGTTACTCAAGGCCTATCCTGACAAATTCGAAAGTGTTGGCATCTCATTAGATAGAGATATAGACAAATGGAAATCGTATATTGAAGAGAACAAATGGGAAGGCATTCATATGATTGCCCCAGAAAGAAACTCTACTTTTAAAAAGAACTATTTGGTGTCTGGTACTAATGTTCATTTTTTGATTGATAATGATGGGGTTATTTTGGCTTCTAAGACGAAGCCTTCTTCTGAGGAACTAAAGAAATTGATTGAAGAGCTTTAGAACAAACATTAAGTATGAAAACGTGGATTCTCATCATTCAGTTACTCATCATAGATAGTGCATTATCAGGTCAGCCAGATGTTACTTTTCTCAGATTTTCACATGAAATAGAAAGTGGAGTTGCAGAAGGAACAATGAGATCTTCTCATGCAGCTACCATGTACTCTTTGATCGGAGACTACCACTCTGCTAATACTTATTCAGACATTCCTGTATCATGGGGAGTGGACAGCATCGGAGTTAACACCTACAAAACTGAAGGCGCATTGGCTCATATCATTAATGAAGCTAAGAAACATCAAATCGTTGTCATCAGTGAAAATCATTTAAAACCTCAACATCGAATATTCGCGAACCAGGTAATTACAGAATTATCACAACACGGATTCAAGCATTTAGGCTTAGAGACATTAACTAATATTTCCAACAGCAATTCCCTCTACGACTCAACTATTGTAAGTCGAGGTTATCCTTTAGATTCTCCAATAACTGGCACATATACCATGGAGCCAAAAATGGGTGAGATAGTGCGAAATGCTTTAACATTAGACTATCACCTTTTCGCCTATGAGCGATCAGAAAAAATCAAAGGTAAAGATAGAGATGAAATTCAAGCAGATAACATTATTAAATACCTCAATAATAATCCTGGATCAAAGTATATAGTCATTTGTGGCTTTCATCATGCTATAGAATCAGGACTTGTCAAACGCGGCAAACACAATTGGATGGCAAAATATCTTAAAGACAAGACTGGCATAGATCCTCTAACAATTTATCAAGACAACTTTACTGAGAAATTTATTAATAACGAGCATAGATCATTGAGCGAAATGAGCATCGATCAACCATCGATCTTCATTGACAGTAATGGGGAAATTGCAAAACTGTCCAACCATGTTGATATCGAAGTCATACATCCGAAAACTACTTATATTGATGGCAGACCTAATTGGCTATATGAGAATGACAACTTCACATCTGTAAAAATAAAAATGGGAGGTGACATGCTCAGATACCCTGTGATCGTTTCAGCCTTTCCTAAAGGAGAAATAGATTCAGTACCTGTAGATAGAATTGAATTAAAGCACAAGTTTGATAACAAAGTATTAGTTCTAAACAAAGGAGATTACCGTATCACCATTTTTGATGGCAACACTACTCTTGAATATGAAGAAAAAGTAAAATAGAATACTTCAGCCCTCTCTATTCATATGCACCTCCGAAGGAGTGAGGAAGATTGATAAAAGAACTAAGAAAATATGCCTAATGGACAACTACACAAATAAGTGACCATGAATAGATTGAAAACATATGTATTTTTCTCTCTGCTAATAGGACTAAACTCTTGTGTGGCTCAGGAGATTCCAAGTAAAAAAGATTTAGTTAGCCACTATGGATTCATTGAAGAGACACTTACTGCCGACAATGAAAAGGTCACCTACTACACATATTCAAAAGGCGGCACCGAAAAGACAAAGTTGATTGTCTACTTACAAGGAAGTGATCCAAGCCCGCAGTTTTCTTATCGAGTTAACGAAGGTAAGACTCAAAAGTTATGCTGGCTTCATGGGGAGCACAAAACTATATCAGATGAATACGTTTATGCCGTTATTGAAAAAGTAGGCTTCGAAGGCGTGATAGATGAGGACAATATTCCTAAACCAAAAGTCTATCAAGAAAAGAACTCACTTGATGATAGAGTCTTTAGATCACATGCCGTCATTAATGAGCTCCACAAAAAGCACAACTTTGACAAGGTCATAGTTTATGGACACTCCGAAGGAGCGCCCGTTGCTGCCAAACTTGCAACAGTAAACAAGAACATCACACATTTAGGTTTCTGGGCAGGAAATGCACTTCCTGATTATTATGACTTCATCCTTGATCAAAGAATCCAATATCATAAAGGTGAAATATCAGCCGATGATGCTAATCTGCAAATCAATAAAACTATCAGTTCATTTGTCCACGACATAGCAAAAGACACATCAAATATAGATGGTAGTAGTTATACCAATAAGAGGTGGTGGAGTTATGCAGAACCTCCTATCAACCATCTCCTTCAACTTGACATTCCAATATTTGTTCAAGTAGCGACAGAAGATCAAAGTGCACCGATTGAAAGCACCTATCTGATTCCTTTAGAATTTGCGAGATTAAAAAAG
>CALHUZ010000359.1 GCA_938039305.1 uncultured Saprospiraceae bacterium | reverse complement strand
ATAGCAGTTTGCTTAAGAGACATGGTCGTTTCTATCACAGATACTGCAGTAATGATAGGAGTTGAGAAGTTCGATGAGAATAGTTATGATGCCTGTGATATAGTTGATAAGTGTGTCGTCCGCATGGATGATCATTTATTGTTACTAAGCCTTATAGGCCCAAGTGGCGATGTGTTGTTTGATACATTTGACAAGGCTATGGCAGTCCGAACTGGATCTAATACCAGCTGTTATCGCGACTACTCGGAGAGTGCTTATGAAAGAGGAGGAAAGACTTATATAAACCCATCTTCTATTTGCACTCCTAAGGTAACGTTCTGTTGTACTGATGGAGGAAAGGATGTACCAGTTATTCTTAGAGTAACTGATCAATCTGGAAACCAAAATGAATGTATGGTCATGGTCGCCGTTCAGGATAAGAGTGATCCTGTGATCACATGTCCCACGGAAGAGATTGTCGTGTCTTGTGATTTCGACTTTGATCCTGATGGAGATTTGAATACACTATTTGGTACCATCCGCAATGGATTAGAAAAAGTGCCATTAGTGATTCCAGCTGAGTACTTCGTAAGTAGCTCTGGCGATCTGGTCAATGGTACGTATATAGATAATTGTGCATTGGGAAATATTATAGAAGAAAGAGTAGTAGATCGAGATAGCATCTGTCGTACTGGTTCTATAATTAGAAGATTCAGTATTGTACATGGCGGGGACACATCTCAAGTATGTGAGCAGCTCATCCGTATCGTAGGTGATCAGGCGAATAATCCACTTGAATGGGATTACTTCCCGACTACTGAAAAGTTGACAGCTGAAAACCCTTCCGATGTTAAGGATCTTGCAAAATCAAATCCTCCTACGATTAAGAATACTGGTTGTTCTTTGATAGGATTAGGATATACGGATCAGGCGTTTAGGCTCGATACAGGTGCATATTGTACTAAGATTGTAAGAACATGGCAAGTGATAGATTGGTGCAGAAATCCTACAGGTCTTATAGAGCTGGATAGCGTTCAGTTCATACTTGTCGTTGATGACGATGCTCCTGAGATTACATTTAACTCAGGGATCACCCTAGCTCAACCACTGTCAGGAGATGTGATAGAGCTTACGGCCATTGCCTCTGATAACGTTGTTCAGGATTCAAGATACCTTGATTGGAGCTATGAGGTTTATACAGATGGTGGTGACCTGATCAGTAGTGGTGAGATTGCATTCACTGATTTTAGAAACAGTTCAGCGATCATCAGACTTGAAGGACTTCAGATCGGTGATTATAAAGTGCATTGGACAGTAGGGGATCCTTGCGGCAATGAAGGCACCAGTATTCAGGATGTGTCTATCGTAGATCGCGATCAAGAAAGCTCGTTTATGATAGCAGGGGAGATTTATACGCATCGCGCAAATGCAGCCGATACAGAGATGATGGACAATGTCACAGTTCATTTAAGCGAGTCAGAAGGGGAGTATGCCGATGCAGTGACTGAGCTGACAGATGAAGAAGGTGTTTTCACTTTTGTAAATATGCCTTCAGGAAGTCGGTATTATGTAGATCCAAAGAAAGATGACGATCACCTCAATGGTGTGACGACTCTGGATCTTATATTGATACAGCGACACATATTAGGTCTTCAGGAATTAGAAAATCCAATACTAAGATTAGCCGCCGATGTCAATGGAGATAATAGAGTCAGTACTTTGGATCTTGTTGAAATTAGAAGAATACTTCTGGGCTACACTGACCGATTTGGAATTAAAGATAGCTGGATGTTTTATCTCGAAGATCAGTCCTTCAATACTGACTTCGATATCAATGCCCCTTTAGATGAGACGTATCATGTCGCAGATCTTGATCAAAATATGGATATCCCATTTGTAGGTATCAAGACTGGAGATGTAAGCGGCGATGCCATCGGGCAATCGGGCTTAGCAGGAAGTCGAGCGCTAAGTTCAGAAACTTGGGTCTATGAAATATCTGAAGATAAAGGACTAGTAAAGGTCGAGATTAGGGCTTCAAGTGATATGGTTCTTTCGGGATATCAAGGAGTGTTGAGCTGGTCTGACAATGCCATTTATGAATCCATGATTTCTGGAAAGATAAAGCTAACTGATGATCATATAAATACTTCTAAGGTCAATATAGGTAAGCTACCTATGGCTTTCGAAAATACTGATGCGCTATTCGTTAAAGAAGGTGATGTACTATTCACATTGTTCTTTACATCAATCGAAAGTTCAGTGGTTATTGAGTTGAACTTTGATCAAAGTAGGCTTCTATCAGAAGTCTATGAAGATGATGAACCTTCAAGCCTTTTATTAGAGAAAGTGGAATCAAAGCTACAAGAAGCTCTTGTGATTCATGCTAATACTCCTAATCCTTGGTCAGAGCTGACCTACATAAAGGCTGATGTTCCTGTGTCAGGGCAGTTATTGATAAGGATCTATGATGTACACAATAGATTGATGCACAAAGAGTCGCATCTCGTAAATAAAGGCATGCATTCTTTTACTATCGATGAAGAAGAGATAGAGTCGAGTGGATTGTACTTCTATGAAGTTGAGATAGGAGGTCAAGTCTCACGACATAAAATGATAAAAGTTAATTAGGCGATTGAGCTTTTATTTGATTAGCCCTGCGTTTCCTCGACGCGGGGCTTTTTTATTATTGTATAGCTAAAAGTGATTGCAAGATTTTTATTGAGATTAGAAACATCTTTATTTTTTATCTATCCATGGGAAGGTACCGCATCGGATATCGAGGATCTTAATAGTGACACTTTCTTCTTGCGAAATACAATCTGAAGATGAGTCATCGGCAGAAAGCGTTATTACTACTTCTCCTTTCTCTATATCTGATTCACTTGGTGTATATGTTTTGCCTTCGGGATATTTGTTGGTATCAAATGATCCAGCACCTGAAGTGGTCCATGTACCAATGGCTTCAACACCTGTAATGTTAGCTGATAAAAGGGAGAGATCTAAATTCTGTTCTGAGCAGATAGTATAGTGCTGATCTATGCTTACGACATTACATGGCTGCCGCTTTGTACTCACCGAATTTTGCGATGATTTGGGCTTATGATTAAAAAAGAAGAATGGAATAATTAGAAAAAGTGAAGTATTGAAAATTGATTTTCTAACTCTAAATATTGACGAATACAAAAAGGTGTACTCACAGCTGACTGTGGTTTTTTCCATAGGTAGTTATGATAGATGAGCAATCAATCTATCACCGATGACAAGGCTTATAGGGTCATATTAATTAGACTATAAGTAAAGACTATGTTGGATAGGTACGTTGTCTTTTGGATGCAAAGGTGATGTTACCACGGAAAGGATAGGTAGGTTTGAACGTTATGACAAATATAGAATATAATTATCAAACAATCCAGATATTTTCCATTTGAATCAGGTTTTTAAAGGCAAATTTTATAATTTATAATTGAACTTAGGGCATTCACTGATTATGATCTTGAATGTTGTTTTAACATTGATAAAGTATGGGGTTAAGTTCTTTCGTTGTTTCAATTTTTGTCTTCCTATTTTTTTACAAAGTCGTATGACTTTACTTCGATTTATGAGAAGCTGGCTTTTATTCATATGTTAATATGGTGTCTATATTAGCCAATATCGTGTAGTTGTTTATTCAAATGTTAAAGTTTGCTGATTTAGGTGATTATTTTCGAATGTTAGAATATTATATATGTATATTTGAGTTCACAACATTGACTGTTGTAGGTCCTTTCTCCGTGGATCCAATAATTGTACAGTTTTTACAAAATTAGAACTGTATGCTTAATTGTAATTATTGATTTTTTTAATCATTTTATTGGTACTCTGAACTTGTTTTTTAGTTCAGCATACTATTCTATTTATAGTGATTGATTAAAGTGATAGAAAGTATAAAATTTGAAGTAGTGTGTTAATTCATTCATGATTTAATAGTGAATGGTTTAGCTTTCGAATTAAGCTCAGTGCTGTAGTCGCACTGAGCTTTTAAAAGTATTTGAGTAGTGTGTTGACTCAATCATTATTTAGTAGTTGATGGTTGAGACATAAATTTCAAGTTAAGCTCAGTGTTGTAGTCGCACTGAGCTTTTATAAGAATGGAGTAGTGTGTTTTATTCAATCATTGCATATCAGCTAACGATTGAATTTTATCTTAGGTTAGGCTCAGTGCTTTTAGGTGCACTGAGCTTTTTAAACTTTGAGCTTTTTGTTGCTTAAATGATGAATTAGTAATTACGGATAGATTTATATTAAAATATAGATTCAGCGCTTTTATGGCTTTGAATTTTAAGGAAAGTTAACTAGTTGTTTATTCACTGATCCCCATCAGCGAATTTTTTGAGTGTTTAACTTTCAAAGTGAGCTCAGTACAGTTGTTGTACTGGGCTTTTTTATTTAGGCCTTGTTCAGCTTTGGCAGCTAACTTGAGAATCTCTACGCCTTTGATTCAGAAGCAATGCTATCCTTAAATCTTTGTTAATTTTTGTCGATAAACGATGGTCACTTGTCGAGAACAATCAATTCAGGCGAATTAATTAAATTAACTTAATGTTACACTACAAAATCACTTACTATGCTACTTATGTCTATATCAGGGTGGTGGGAGGCCCTCGGCTCAACTGAGCAAATCTATTGGGGGATCGCCATAATCTCATCTGCCATTTTCTGTGTACAATTGATCTTATCATTTAGCGGAGTAGACGCCGAGTTAGAAGCGGACCTTGATGGTGGCGATGGCTTAGGCTTGATCAGCTTTAGATCTTTGATAGCATTCTCTACATTTTTTGGATGGGGCGGTGTCGCCGCTTTGATTGAGGGATTTACTCCTGCGAAAGCTCTAATGATAGCCTTCCTATGTGGTTTTATTGCCATGATGGCTTTGGCCTATATGCTTGCTAGGCTCTTTAAGATGCAAGAATCAGGTACGGTAGATGTCTTTAGTGCCATATCTAAAGAAGCTGATGTCTATCTTGCCATACCTAAAGGAAGGGGAGGCAAAGGAAAGATCCATGTTAATGTAGAAGATAAGCTGATGGAATTTGACGCCGTCTCTGATGGCAGTCTGATCAATACAGGAGCGAAAGTAAGGGTAACGGATGTGCTTAATGACAATGTAATGCTGGTAACAGCGATTAACTGAAACTAACAAAATCAACATACTATGGGATTACTTCAATTTGGAATAGCGGGCTTTATTGTATTTCTTCTTTTGATTGCCTTGATGATCTTCATCACTCGGTACAAGAGATGTCCATCAGATAAGATACTTGTGATATATGGTAAGACTGGTCAAGGGTCAGCAAAGTGTGTAGCTGGAGGCGCGGCATTTGTGATGCCAATATTTCAATCTTATGAATATTTGGATCTATCTCCGATCTCAATCGATGTGGATCTGAGAGGAGCATTGAGTAAGCAGAACATAAGGGTTAACGTACCATCAAGATTTACTGTGGCCATATCTAATGAGCCTGGTACGATGATCAACGCTGCTGAGCGTCTATTAGGAAAGCCTACTGGAGAGATCAGAGAGATAGCAAAGGATATCATATTCGGTCAGCTAAGACTTGTAGTAGCGACGATGGATATAGAAGAGATCAATTCAGATCGAGATAAGTTCTTGAGCAATGTAGCCAGTAATGTGGGGTCTGAGCTTCGGAAGATAGGCTTGTCACTTATCAATGTGAATGTAACTGATATCCAAGATGAGTCAGGCTATATCGAAGCACTTGGAAAGGAAGCGGCTGCAAAAGCTATTAACGATGCGAAGAAAAGTGTAGCAGAGAAAGATAGAGATGGGGCGATTGGCCAAGCAGAGGCACTTCAGGATCAGCAAGTAAGGGTTTCTGAAGCAGAAGCGCAGGCAGCGATTGGTCAAGCAGCAGCTAACGCAGCATCTGTAGAGGGAGAGAATGAGTCTAAAATAAAGATTGCCAACTCTGATGCACTCAGGAGACAGAGAGAAGCAGAAGCAGAGAAGAATGCCGTAGCCACTGAGAAGATTCAAAAGGCGAATGCCTTAGAGGAATCATTCAAAGCAGAAACCGCAGCGGAACTTGCAAGAGCTGCTAAAGAAAGAGCTACCAGAGAGGCAGATGTCATCGTAAGTGCGGAGATAGCCAAGCGCAAACTTGAGTTAGAAGCCGAAGCGTCAGCAGAGCAAATCAGACGCATCGCAAAAGGAGAAGCAGAAGCTCTCTTTATGATGAAGAAGGCAGAGGCAGATGGTCTCTTTGAGATGCTAAAGAAGCAAGCCGATGGTTTTGATCAGATCGTTCAAGCGACCAATGGCAATCCACGTGAAGCTGTATTGATGCTGATAGCTGATAAGCTGCCAGAGTTAGTGAAGACTCAGGCTGAAGCGATCAAGAATATCAAAATTGATAAGATCACAGTCTGGGAGAATGGAGGTGAAAGTGCTGATGGAGGCAACTCAACATCTAAGTTCATCTCCGGTATGTATAAGTCGGTACCACCATTGCGAGATATATTTGATATGGCAGGTATGGATCTTCCTGGGTACCTTGGGAAAGATTCGGCAAGTGATGCAGAGATCATTGACGAACTTAAGAAGATCAAGCCTAATGGGAAACAAGAAGAAGCGACTGATACAACTGCAGAGTAACTGTAAGTTCGGTTTAACGGTCTTGCTGATTTGTTTACTTCAGATCATGCAAATGACAAGCGGTCAAGCACAGTTGATTTCGGATGAAGCATTAGATAAAATAGTATACAAAAAGATAGCTGAGTTTCCTTTGGAAACTCAGTTTTCTATTGGGTACGTCTCAGATGGCGAAGTTTCATTTGAAGGCGTCATTCATAGTGCTTCTGGATTCCAGAAGATTGATAATGCTCATAGTGTATTTGAAATAGGATCTATTACGAAAGTCTTCACTGCCTATCTTTTAGCATCAGCTGTAAAGTCAGGGGAAATTGATCTTGATGATGATATCTGGGAAGAGTTAGAAAGTCAAGAAAGTGATCAACCCAAGATCACTTATGAGCAACTCTCTAATCATACTTCTGGTCTTCCAAGGCTATCTGATCACGTGGTATCACACATGGTAGATGCTGCAGACCCTTACAAGGCTTATGGTGCAGAAGAGCTTCAAGAATACATCAATGATACTCTGAAATTAGAAAATGATCCAGGTCAGAAGTACTCCTATTCTAATGTTGGGGCTGGACTATTGGGATTCAGTGTTGCTCGTATCTTGGGAGGTGAATATAGAGATGTCATGAAACGTGAAGTGCTCGATCGAATAAAGATGAGTTCGAGTTTTCTAACTCCAGAAGATGTCAAGACAAACTTAGTTGGAGGTATTGGCTTCGCTGGCAAACCTACTGTGAATTGGCATTTTGGGGCCTTAGGCGGGGCAGGGTGCATGCTTTCTACAGCACAGGACATGATGCTATTTATCAAAGCTAATTTCAAGAAAAGTAAGGAGCTTAAGCTGATGCGTAAGAAGACCTTCGAAGTCAATGAATATCTTGACATGGGGCTCGGATGGCACATTATCAAAAGTACCGAAGGCCATACGTTATACTTCCATAACGGAGGCACAGGTGGCTATACTTCATTCTTAAGTTTAGATACAAAGCGCAAGCTTGGAGTAGTGATCTTAACCAATGTTTCTGGGTTTCATCCTAAGATGACAGATATTGATAAAATGGGATTTTCTTTGATGAAGGAGTTGGGAAAGGGAAAGTAGGATTTCATTATTATTTGATTCAGTAGTAACGTTTATAGACAGAACGGTTTGTTTCGTCTAACTAAATATACTCAACACTGCTATTCATTATATTAGATGAAAATAATACTCAGATGATTAAGACATTAAAAAGAATAATATTAAGCTCTCTATCTATATTGGGAATCAGTTTTGTTGTTTGGTTGGTATTTCTACTGAATCCAAATATATCATATGCACACCAGACTCCATTTGATAACGTCACCGTATATCACAATCAAGCATTAGATGAAGAGGTGGAAGTTATACTTTCTAACGCCATCAATATCGTCAAGAGCTCGGATATCTATGATGAGGACTTGAACATTCAGTTTTGTTTAAATGACGACAAGTATTATCCAAAGTTATTTCCATTTGCAGGTGCTACAGCCTACGCCTTTTTTAATAAAACTGTCATGTATGCATCTGAACCCAACTTCAAGGAAAATTACACCGAGTTTGTTTGGGAGGTCAATGACTATGAAGTTCGGAGGTATCATCTAACTCATTTGTTAGCACATGAATTTATGCATAACTATCAACATAATTTTGATGCTAAATATCAGATCACTAGTACGATAGGGAAGATCAACTGGAAGTTAGAAGGTCATGCAGAATATATATCAAGAGAATATAAAAATGACGGACTTCTAAAAGAAAGAGTGGCCCTATATCGAGAGAAAGTGAATGAAGATTATAAAGGCATACCAGTATTAAGACTTGA
>CALHUZ010000358.1 GCA_938039305.1 uncultured Saprospiraceae bacterium | reverse complement strand
ATGGAGATGCCTCAAGTGAATGCCATCCTCGATGGAAATGAGTTAATCTATAATGACTTCGTGGATATTTCAATAGCCATATCTACACCTACAGGCTTAGTTGTTCCTCCAGTTAGGAATGTTGAATCACTCGACTTCCATGAGATAGAATCTACGATCAAAGGTTTAGCGACAAAGGCACGTGATGGAAATCTGACGCTCGAAGAAATGAAAGGCGGCACCTTCACGATTACGAATGGCGGTATCTTCGGTTCACTCCAAAGTACTCCAATCATCAATCGTCCTCAATCAGCAGTATTGGGTATGCACGGTATCAAGCAGCGTCCTATCGCCCTTAATGGTGAAGTTGTCATAAGACCGATGATGTACCTCGCACTTTCATATGATCATCAAGTGATTGATGGTAGTACGTCAGTGACATTCTTAGTGAAGGTCATAGAACTACTTGAAGATCCTATGAGATTAATGATGAACATATAACCAAACTATATAATCCGTAACTTGCGGATTAATAGATAGGTATACAATGACACTACAGGATTTTTTTGATTTGCTATCCGCCAATCCGGCGTTCATTCTCTTCTATTTTATTGCTTTGCCTTTGACGGCATTTTTAGCAAGTGTTTTTGGAAAAGGGGAAGGTCATCTTACGCCATGGAAGCAGCTATACTGTGTACTTTCATTTGCAGCAGCGATACCGGGCATCTTTGCTATCATGCTCAATGTCTATCTATTTCTTTTTGAGAAGCAACCTATTATGGAGAGCAATATCTATACTCAGATACTTCCCATCTTTATCATGGTCTTGACATTTTGGTTGATCAATAGGAATGTACCGTTTGAATTGATTCCTGGGTTCAATAAGATTTCTGGTTTACTTATGATCGTTATTTCTGTACTTGCATTGATGTGGTTCCTTGACAGGCTGCGCATCATTGCCTTTACTTACATGCCATTCCACTATGTATTGATATTCTTAGTAGCTGCTTTTGTAGCGATAAGGTTTGGGATTAAAAAAGTCTTTTCGGGTGAAAAGAGTGCTGCAGCGTAGTCAAATTCCTAATTCTAAATCCTCTTTACCCATCCTCACTCTTCGCTTCAAGGGAAGGTCATCCACGTGTATCCCAATTTTTAAGTGAGTTCATCGAGCCATATATACCTTTCATCGAATTCTCTCTTGACAAATCGATAATCCCCA
Source organism: uncultured Saprospiraceae bacterium (assembly GCA_938039305.1). GTDB lineage: Bacteria > Bacteroidota > Bacteroidia > Chitinophagales > Saprospiraceae > JAJRXG01. The sequence continues at coordinate 2,342 of CALHUZ010000358.1, read as the reverse complement.
AGCATTCGTCTTAGTAAGTTTTAATACCTGTGACTTTGACTCATCTTTGAGTTATCAATCAACATAAAACATACTTATTATGAAAACATTTAAACTTGACCATTACATTAGACTGGGACTTTTGGTCGTTACACTTGTATCATATATCGGAATTATTTCTTTCGGTTTAATTTCATAGCATCGATCGATCCTGCGGTTATAGTGAAAGTATAATCGCAGAAATATATAATCGATCAAAAACGAGGGCAACTCATCACTGTGAGTTGCTTTTTTTTATGTTCGGTATAAAACTATCTTAAGCAGCTGCCATCTCTTTTAGTGCGGCAACGAAAACATCCAGTTCTTCTAAAGTGGTATAAACATTAGGCGTAATTCTACAACCGACGACAGGTGGTTGATTAATCGCAACCGTCCAGATATTATAATCATCCATCAACCTCTTTGCCATATCATGCGGATGGATTCCTTCGATACCTACATTGGCTATGCCGCAACTTCGGTGTGCCTCTTTCGGAGTGTTCACATTGATGTTCTTGACATCTCTAACTTGATCACTCCAGTACTTCTGGATATATCTCATCCTTGCTTCTTTGCGATCGAGCCCTATCCTATTGAGATAGTCGATCGCATCATTTACAGCTAAGTCCGTGTGTACTGGATGTGTGCCGGTATGGTTCAAATTCTTGATGTCATTATCTTCTTTGCCCCATTCTGCAAAAGTGGGCCATATTTTTTCAGCCTTTCCTTTCTTCACATAAAGTAGTCCGCTACCCAGAGGAACGCTGAGCCATTTGTGAAGACTTGATCCGTAGTAATCACAATCAAGATCTTTTATATTAAAATTGAAATGCCCGATCGCATGCGCGCCATCCACCATCACATCTACTCCTCTTGCATGAGCCATATCACAGATTTTTCTAATCGGCAATATGTGTCCAGTGATATTGATGATATGACAGACCATTAACAACTTAGTACGATCAGTAATCGCAGAGTCGTAGATCTTAACTATTTCATCGTCCGATGTTGGATGATTAGGTACCGAAACAACTTTGCTCTTGATGCCGTGCCGTCTCTCTTGCAATTCAAACATGATGCGCATAGCACCATAATCTTGCTGCGCATATACCGCTTCATCATTTTCTTTCCAATGATATCCACCTATGATTGTATCTAGCGATTCAGTTGTATTTCTCGTGATTACAACCTCATCTGTATCTGCTCCGATCAACTTAGCCAATCTTGCTGCAGCCCTATCCTTATTTTTCCACTGAACCGTACGCATATAGTATGACGCCTGATAATTCACATATCGTGCATGGTTGATATACTTTTCCAAAGTCTCTTGTGGGACCATGCAGTAGTATCCATTTTCAAGATTTATATAATCGGGTTTCAATCGATATCCACTTCTTATGGTCGCCCAGTATTCTTCATTTTGGGCTACTTCAATGGCACTTTTGTTTTCTAATATCAGATTCCAATTTTCCAATTGAGACATCAGAGAAGGCATCATAGTAGCTCCGGCTACAGTTTTGAGAAATGATCGTTTGTCCATAGTACTGATAGATTATGCATACAATATAGTGAACTCTCGAAGTCAATTAAAACTCTTTGATTACCTTGATCAAAACAACTGAGCTAATCATGACTGATATCTATAAGTTTACGGCCCTTATTCTGATGTGTGTCCTTCTCCTTTCGGAAAATGAAATGCACGCTCAAAAAACTCAAAAACCAGTACTTCATGCAAAGAAGTGGTTAGCTATAACTGGCAAACCACTAGGAGCCACAGCAGGAGCAATGATCTTTTCGAAAGGTGGAAATGCCATAGATGCTTCATGTGCTATGCTTGCAGCTACTGCAACTATGTGGGATGTCCTAAGTTGGGGAGGTGAGACGCAAGCGCTGATATACAACCCTAATACTAAAAAGGTTATCGGTATCAATGCGCTTGGTGTAGCACCCACTGGAGCGACGCCCGAGTTTTTCTTAGAACAAGATATGGCATTCCCGCCTGCATATGGACCACTTGCTGCAGTGACACCTGGAACACCAGGAGGATTACTGACGATGCTTGCAGAATGGGGCACGATGTCTCTTGCAGAAGTTCTTGAACCTGCTATTGATATGGCTTCAGGATATCCGATAGAAGCACAAACTGCAGATGCAATAGAATTTCACAAAGAAAAAATAAAAGTGTGGCCATACGCTAAAGAGGTCTACTTGACTCATCAAGGCGAAGAAAGAGAAGCGCCAAATGCAGGAGAGATATTTGTGCAAAACGATCTACTCATCACACTTAACAAACTTATAGCATCTGAGCGTGAAGCCCTTGCTGC
>CALHUZ010000357.1 GCA_938039305.1 uncultured Saprospiraceae bacterium | reverse complement strand
GTCCATGTTGACTATGTCACGGGAACCAGTATGGGAAGTATCATCGGAGGCCTTTTTTCAATGGGTCTTTCTGCCGAAGAAATAGAAGCACTTACAGAAGAGCAAGATTGGGATCAGCTACTTTCAACTAATGTACCACTGAAGGAGATCGCTCCTTCAGAGAAATCATATCATGATCGATTTGCTCTGACTTTAGAAATTAGAAAAGATGGCGTAAAGCTACCTAAGGGTTTTCTAAATAGTCAAAAGCTCGACTTGCAGCTTAATCGCATGTTTTGTCCAGCGCATGATATAGAGGACTTTGATAATCTCGCTTATCCATTTAAGTGTGTAGCTGTGAATATTGTGAATGGTGATATCGAAGTTCTGGACCACGGATACCTTGGAACTGCGGTAAGATCAAGTATGGCCATACCATCAGTCTTTGCACCCGTAGAGATAGATGGTAAGCTACTTGTAGACGGTGGACTTATACGTAATTTTCCTGTAGAGGAAGTTCAAGCGATGGGAGCAGATATAGTCATCGGGGTATATGTGGGTTCAAAATTAGAAGATAAAGCAAAGCTCAATAATCTGCTTGAGATCCTTAATCAGTCTGCCTTTATGATGGGTGTGTTGGATAGCGATGAACAAAAGAAAAAAGTAGATATTCTGATAGAGCCTGATGTCAAAGACTTTCCTTCATTTGGCTTTGATCAATCCGATGGGTTGGTTAGAGAAGGGTATATATCTGCTATGGAGCAGCTGGATGAAATCAAATCACTTGGTCTAGCGCAAAAATCATATACAACAGTGGTCCCCGAAGCTCTTGAGAATATAGAATCGGTAGAACTGTCTTCAACAAGATTTCCATTTATTAGAGATCCATTTGATGAATTAGCTGATTTTAAATACGGCCACTTAAATAAAAAAGGCAAAGTCGATCTGACGAGAATTGAAAAAGGTATCACGCGTATATTTGGCACGAAGCACTTTGATAATATCAATTATACTTTTCAAACAAATAGCAGAGGTGAGAAGATACTTAATGTACTAGCAAAGCCGCGAAGGGTCAATACTGTGTCTGGGACATTTAACTTTATGCCCTCCTCAAGTACTTCGCTGATACTTACTAATGAGCTACGCAACGTCATCGATGAGCCATCTGTACTGTATACAACTGTAAGGATAGCTGAGAACTATGGTGTGAAAATGGATTATAATTATAGGCTGGGTAAGCAGAAAGATTTTATACTTAATGTTTTAGGTAAAGTGCATCGCTATGATCAGAACTTGTACGAGGTAGAGATTTTAAGAGAGAGATACGCGGAGACTAAGGCGACTGCAAGTATCGGTGTGGGTTATGAGCCTAACAATGAAATATTAATCAAGGCTACAGCGGGTATTGATGGTTTTGGTTTTAAGCCAGTCGGTCTCGATGATGAAGGCCTCTCACGGTACCGTAGATTTGATGGCACCTTGATAGGTGAAGTTGTATATGACAATATTGATGATATTCAATTTCCCAACAGCGGTGTGAGCATCGGTCTAAGTGGAGGCATCCATAATCCTCTGAATAGTCAACTTGATGAAGGGAGTCAGAATCCGCTTTTTATTCCTGATAATGAGGTCTACTTAGATGGACATATCAAAGGAAAGGCAGTGAGGTCACTGACCCCGAGGATAGCTGTCATAGGCGGATTAGCTGCTGGGGTGAAGACTCAAGAATCACTTACTGACAACTATCGAGTAGGCGGAATAGAAGATAGAGATTATAAAAGTATATCGATGATCGGACTGAATACCCATCAGATACATATGCAGCGATTCTTGCGTGGAAGTGCGGAGGTGAGGTGGCAGATGTTCGGATCATTTTATACTACGCTAAGATTAGATTACTTAACGGGTAGACAGACATTTCTTCTAAAAGAGTTAGAGGATGATCTTGATAAATCTTTATGGAGCTATGGGATGGTCTTCGGTTTGAAAACACCGCTTGGGCCTTTGCGGTTTGCATATGGTCGCAACACATTAACTGAAAGTTGGAATACCAATTTTTCCTTTGGATATTCATTTTTCTAATTGTAGGTTTTAAGTCTTGTGTATGTTTTGGAGTAAGAAAGATAAGCCCGTTGATTCTGTAATGTTCACTGATGATAATTTTAATGAAATCATCACGAAGTCAGAGCTTCCGATTCTTGTAGACTTTTGGGCTCCTTGGTGTGGTCCTTGTAAAGTGATGGGCCCTATCGTAGATGAACTTGCAACGGACTTCAAAGATCGCGTAGTCATCGGTAAAGTCAATGTAGATCAAAACCGGCAGCTCAGTAATTATTTTAAAGTCAAGAGTATACCGACCTTGATGTTTATAAAAAACGGTCAGATAGTGGAGCGCATATCTAAGTTGATTCCAAAGCCGAATCTTGAAGAGATGCTCGAAGATCTGATTGTTCTTGACGTGCCTGATGTAGTTGATCCGCAGAGCGTACATAAACAAGAAGTCAAAGATCCGAGAGAGGAAGAGTAGTGTGTCAGTGCTTTACTGAGGCGTTGCAATAATGCCAGAAGTATCGACTTCTTCCTTCTTCACTGTTTCACAAGGAATCTCTATGGCATAGACCCTCTTCTCGTGTTTGATAATACCAAGACAGATCCCTTTCTTTAATTGCTTACTGATGCACCTTCCTACTTTAAGACCTTTTCCATTGCAAAGTATATCATCAGGATTAAGATAGTCGGGTATCTCTCCTTCGTCATCATCATCGCCCATAAAACCATCTGCAAAGTCAAATACTCCTTGAGCATTCATCAGTTGTGGATCTTCGGATTTGGACTGACAGCTTAAGAGTAGAGATACACTAATGAGTGCGATGTAACTCATGAGGATCTTTATGCTTGTCATAGAAGGTAGTTTAATGATTGGGTATCGATCATTTTAACTCTGTAAATGTAACTCATTTAGACTGCCAATTCTTGTACTTCTTCAGATCTAAAAGGAATAGAATCTTGAGCTGATATTATCAGAATCTATATAGATTAGCAGATATGAAAAAAGCGCTAACCTACAAAGGAGCAGTGATGACTTGGGAGTGTGACAGCAACCGCCATATGAATGTCATGTACTACATCAACAAGTTTGAACATGCCGGTCACAACACGAACCTTGAGTTGGAAATCGAAGAATTCAGCGATGAATTTGGAATGGTCGTCTTAGAACAAGTGATCAACTATCACCGGGAATTATTTGAGGATGATCT
>CALHUZ010000356.1 GCA_938039305.1 uncultured Saprospiraceae bacterium | reverse complement strand
AAAGCAAAAGAAACTTATACGATCGGTACAGTAGGTAACTCTTCTAAATTAGAATTACTGAATCAGGAAGGTTATGATTCAGGTATAGTGAGAGACGTTAAGAGCTTTAAAAAAGACCTTTTTGAAAAGCTTGATGGACGTTCGCTTGATCTAATCATGGAATGTATCGGTGGCAGTATTATGAAGCAAGGCTTTGAGACATTAGGGCCGATGGGAAGACACATTGTATATGGTTCTGCACATTATGGATCATCCAGTGATCGACCAAACTACTTTAAGCTCATCCCCAAATATCTCATGCGACCCAAAGTCGATCCTCAGAATATGATCAAACAGAATAAGTCTGTCATGGCGTTCAACCTCATTTATCTATTTGATAATGTCTCTATCATGGAAGAGTTGCTTGAAGAATTACAGTTGATGGATCTTGGGAAGCCAGTGGTGGGCCACAGATTCGAGTTTGTTAATTTACCAGAAGCTATCCGTCTTTTTCAAAGTGGAAAGACGATAGGGAAGGTGGTTGTTAATGTCTGAACACACGGGATTCTTCAGCGTAGTTCTTAGCTGCATCTGTAGCAGTTATCTTGACCGTGTATTCAATCATTGGCTCGTTTCGTTCTATGTCAAACCATATCGTATTGGACTTTGCATCTTGCCGCGCGAGTTGCCATTTTCCATTTAGGAAAATATTTAAGTTTATTGCATCTGAGCTATGACTTGGAATAAAGTTATCGGTAAGTTTGAACTTGAACCTATTAGTTGTGGCAGTCGGTTTAGTAATAATCTGAATGGTCGGACTGATTGTGTCTATGCCAATGTCGTACTTAGTGAGCTCACCTGCAAAAGTTACTAAAGTGCTATCATTTGCCCATTTTGTCTTATGTCTCTTAATTTCTCCTTTATCGTTAGTAGAAACAAATGCGTACTTCTGAAGAGAATGTCTGATGCTATCTACACTATGAGCTATTCTGAATCTTCTAAAAGTTGGGAGCTTTACTTTTTGCTCAAGATCTACTGAGTAGTTCGAAGCTTTTCCAAGTTGTATTCTTACCGGCTGTGAAAAGGTGTATCTCTCAAATGTAATATTTGACTTTTCATTTGAGATAGTGATGCTATCATCTGGTTGAATTCTAAAGTGTGCATCTGGAGCATCAATATTGTTTCTTGATTTAGTTTCATCTCTGATTATCTCAAAGTGTATTTTTGCTGTATTGCTTTCGATGTCTTGAACTGTAATATCTATTGCAGACTTTCTAAATTCAAACGGGCTGATATACCCCTGACTTCCATCAGTATGATATATGGAAAGTTTGTTGATGGGACTCAAGAAGCATTTAGTCACATACTTCTTATTTACCTTTTCTTCATAGTCCATATGCGTATGTATAAACTTAGCTTCATCAAATGGTATACTATCTAATTCAAATCCGAAGGTCAGTCTATCATCTACCATCATATCAAGTTTGTAGATACCATTGTGGTTAGAGGCTCCATTCATGCGATCATATGTACGAACACCTACACCTATTTTATAAGCGCCAGTTGTAATAAGGCCATTCGCAATAGTGTAATCGCCAGTAGCAGTCTTACTGGCTGGATAGTATTTCTTAGATAATTCTTCATTGTCCGGACTTAACTCGTATAGAATGATACCGACGATATCTGGGGGGATATTGTCTAGTGGTTTGAGCCCGGTCAATGCTGGATTAATAGGCGTGTCGGTTGTTGCATTTCTAATTTCAAAATGCAAGTGTGGCCCAGATGATCTACCTGTATTTCCAAGTATGCCTATGAACTGTCCTTTCTTGACTGGTATCTGATCTACGGCCGGTCTTTGCGATATGGCGTAGACTCGCTTTTTAATCATGATACTATCGATCCAATTTCTTATGGCAGGAGCGAAGTTGTGTAGATGAGCATATACAGATCTGGTATTGCACTCATGGTCTATGTATAAAGCGTTACCATATCCATCAGGTTGTACGTTGACGCGTGATATGTATCCATCTGCTACAGCGAAAATGGTATCACGTGGTATGCCTCTGTATTGTTTGTAATCTATACCAGCATGAAAGTGGGCCGTACGAGGTTCTCCATAAGAACCAGAAAGTACTGTCTTGTGATCTATGGGGGATCGAAAGTTAATTAGACAATCCTGAGGATATAATGAAGTGTAAACAATGCTAAGCACAAGGAGCGTGAATAAAAATCTCAACATATGGACTTTAGCTTTTCACTTTTATAGAGATGTCTAAATTGTCTTTGACAAATGCTAAAATATCAAATGGAGAACTTTCACACTGATCTTGATCATTGAAAATTTGATTTTTTAGCTCTGGAGATGAAAGCTCTTTTGCGATAACAGAACTGATTTGATTGTTTATTTTAGTTTGAAGCCAAAGATCTTCTTGTTTTTTTCTATTTGCCGTTAGAGCGATCTGCTTGGTCCTAATTAGGTCTTCAATTGCTTGAGTTACCTCTTCTTTTCCTTCTTCTGTGATAGAAGAGTAGTTAATGACTGGTATGCCTTCTCCTTTTCTTCGGAGATGAATGGCTTCTTTGAATTCTTGAGCTGATTCTATAGCCAGCTTTTTAGCATCTCCATCTGATTTATGAATGATGACAAGATCTGCCTTTTCAAGGACTCCTTTTTTAATTCCTTGAAGACTATCTCCACTGCCAGGGAGCACCAGTAATATCGTCGCATCTACTTGGTTGCTTACATCTACTTCAGACTGACCCACTCCTACGGTTTCTATCATGAGTCGATCTATGCCTGCCGCTTCACACAAGATTATGGATTCGAAGGTATATTGGTTCAATCCTCCAAGGTGTCTGTTGCTCGGACTGGGTCTGATGAAGATCCGTTTGTCTTTGACTAATTCCTCCATCCTTGTTTTATCTCCGAGGATGCTTCCCTTACCATCTGTACTACTTGGGTCAACAGTGAGTATACCTACAGTGTGATTTTGATCTGTAAAATAAGGTGCGATACTATCGATGAAAGTACTTTTGCCAACTCCTGGACTTCCAGTTATCCCAAGACGAAAAGATTCGCTGCGGTGCTTATAACAAGACAAAAGAGTCTTTAGTGAGACATCTTTATGTTTTGGCTGTTCACTTTCCAGCAGTGTGATGCTTTCGGATAGAACATAATAATCCTTAGACTTCACAATGCCATCTATGTAAAAGGCTAGTGGTTTTACCTCAGTATGGTCGCTATTTAAGCGCCTGCCGATAGATGGATTAATGTGATTCATAGGAGTTACAGGGCAAAGATATGGATTTGACGCGGGAGGTGCTGTGGCACAAGAGTTTAGAGTATTAATATTTAACTGGATTGTCACAAAGAATAGCAGTAAACTTGCAGAACTATTTCGATATTTACGCGTTCGACAAGTATTAAGAAAGCACTTACTTATGGCTGTTAAAAGTATTTACCTAGACAATAACTCGACTACACCATGTGATCCGCGTGTTGTGGAGGCTATGTTGCCTTATTTCCACAACATTCCTGGAAATGCAGCAAGTCGTAATCACCCGTTTGGTTGGGCTGCTGAAGAAGCTGTAGACTATTCGAGAGATCAGATAGCTCAGTTGCTTGATGTAGATGCTAAGGAGGTCATATTTACTTCTGGTGCTACGGAGTCAGACAATCTGGCCATCAAAGGTGTATTTGAGATGTATGCTCGCAAGGGTAATCATATCATCACATTGGAGACTGAGCATAAGGCTGTACTTGATTCTTGTAAGAAAGTAGAGAAGATGGGAGGCGAGGTAACTTATCTTTCTGTGAACCGGGATGGTATCGTAGACTTAGAGAAACTCGAAGCAGCGATCACTGATAAAACCATATTGATATCTATCATGTGGGCTAACAATGAGACTGGAGTGATCCAGCCAATGAAGGAGATCGGAGCTATCTGCGAAAAGCATGGTGTGCTTTTCATGAGTGATGCTACACAAGCAGTAGGGAAAATAAAGACACATCCTAAAGAAGTAGGTGTACACTTGATGGCCTTCACGGGACACAAGATGTATGGACCGAAAGGAGTAGGATGCTTATTTGTCAATAGAAAGAATCCAAGAGTAAAGGTGACGAGCCAGATGGATGGTGGTGGACATGAGCGAGGTATGCGTTCTGGTACACTCAATGTTCCTGGTATTGTTGGTATCGGAACAGCTGCTGAATTAGCCAGGTTAGAGATGGACGCTGATGCGGCAAGATTATCTGCCTTAAGAGATAAGCTTCAGACAGGTCTTGTGAATAAGCTCGAAGAATGCTACATAAACGGTAGTGAGGAGCATAGAATGCCACATGTCACTAATATATCATTCAAGCATGTCGAAGGCGAAGGGTTGATGATGACTTTTAACCAAGATATAGCAGTGTCTTCAGGCTCTGCTTGTACTTCTGCTTCACTTGAACCGTCATATGTATTGATGGCATTAGGGTTAGGAGATGACTTGGCTCACTCATCATTAAGATTAAGCCTGGGTCGATTCACAACAGAAGAAGAGATTGATTATGCTATCGATGCGATAGCTAAAGGAGTCACACATATGAGAGACTTGAGTCCTATATGGGAAATGTATAAAGAAGGTGTTGATCTTGATGCAGTCGAGTGGGCAGCGCATTAAATAGGTATCAATTGGAACAAAATAATTTGCGCAAGCGTTAATCATGTTATAAAAGGTAAACTATGGCTTATTCTGAGAAATTACTAGATCACTTCAAGCACCCTAAGAATGTAGGAACACTTGATAAGACTAAAAAAAGTGTTGGTACTGGTTTAGTTGGAGCACCAGAATGTGGTGATGTCATGAGACTTCAGATCGAAGTAGACGAGGATACTCAGATGATCAAGGACGCGAAGTTCAAAACTTTCGGCTGTGGATCAGCGATTGCTTCTTCTTCTCTTGCTACTGAATGGTTGAAGGGGAAAACAATCGACGACGCACTTAAGATAGATAACATGGCTATCGTAGAAGAGCTTGCTTTGCCACCAGTTAAGATTCATTGTTCTGTACTTGCAGAGGATGCGATCAAAGGTGCTATCAAAGATTACAAGGAGAAAAACGCATAATACAACTTTAGATAAATGCTGTTCGTCGGAGAAAGTGCAAAGACTAAAATAGATGAGCTCAGATCCACAGAAGCGTTTGGGCCTGACTACTTTGTACGTGTATCTGTGACAAGTGGTGGGTGTAGTGGTTTAAGCTATACCATGGATTTTGACAACGAGTCTAAAGAAAACGATCAAGTCTTTGAGGATAACGGAGTTAAGATCGTCACAGACCTAAGAAGCTTTCTATATCTATGCAATACTACACTGGAGTTTAGTGGCGGATTAGATGGGAAAGGCTTCGTCTTTAACAATCCCAATGCAAGTAGAACTTGTGGATGTGGCGAGAGTTTCGCTGTTTAACCCGTTTTTGTATCTATTTAGCGCCTAAAAATCCTTAGAAATGGGGATTGCGTAAGTACAATTTATACCAGGTTTCTACACTTTGGAGATTCTTTATTTGTCTAATGGCTATGGTCCGATTATTGAATTACCTTTGTAGCAAGAACCGCTAGAGTGGAAATATATCAGTTTATAGCACCAGCATTGGCCGCATACTATATCTACAGACTGTCTGTGGAGCTTAAAGTGCGTAAGAAATTCCTCTTCACTAATATAGTGTGGTTGGGATTCTGGAGTATCATCGCGGTGCTCGGAGTTGTTCCTGATGCATTTTCTAAGAGCTTAGCTGAATGGTTAGGGTTTGCCAGCAATATCAATGCAATCATCTTTATTGCGTTAGCTTTCCTCGTGATTTTATCTTTTTATCTCTCTTCCAAGTTGGATACTCTTGAACGTAAGATCACAGAGCTTGTCAGGCAGATGGCGCTTGATGAAAGCAAGATCAGAGATCTTGAGCGGAAGCGCATCAGCGAACAGAAGTCATCTAAGAAACTGGTTAAAGACCTATGAGGATATTAATTATCCTTGAATACTACTATCCACATATCGGAGGTGTTGAGACCTTCTTCAAAACACTTACTGAGCGACTTGACCAAGAAGGACATCATGTCACAATTCTTACAAATCAATACGATCGGTCTCTCGCCAAATCAGAAAAAGTGGGAGAGCAGTCTCTCATCGTCAGGCGTCGTTATTTTAATAGATACTTATTCACCTTTGGAGCATGGTTCGCAGCGTTGCGACACGCGCGTCAAGCAGATCTCATACATACTACATCTTATAACGCAGCGGTACCTGCATGGATAGCTTCAAAGCTTACTGGGACAAAGGCCATTATAACTTTTCATGAGAGGTGGGGGGCATTGTGGGATCGACTGCCTTGGATGTCGTCTTTAAGCAAAAAACTACATCGATCTTTTGAAACGATGATTACAAAGTTTGGATTTGAAAAATTTGTTGCTGTTTCTGATGCTACAAGAGATAGTCTTATCATCGGAGGTGTTGACCCAGAGCGGGTAGTGCGCATATATAATGGTATCAAGTATGAAGGATTTCCAAGTCATAATGAAGCTGAGTTTAATCAGCCTTTTCAGTTTCTATTTTTTGGAAGAGTAGGGTATGCGAAGGGATTAGATATTCTAATCTTAGCATATGATATTCTTTTGAAAAAGAATAAGGACCACAAGTTGTTGTTGATATTGCCATCTGAAGAAATTGCCCTTTACAGAAATGTTCTTTTGATGATAGAAGGGCTTGGCATAGGTGATCACATTTCTATCAAGCATGATCTTCCCTATGATGATTTGCTGGATGAGATCGCCCATGCTGATGCTGTAGTCATCCCTTCTTATAGTGAAGGATTCTGTTTTGCGGCAGTTGAGACGATGGCGATCGGTACGCCAATCATTTCTTCAGGTCAAGGAGCTCTGAAAGAAGTTGTAACTGGAAAGCACATCACATTAGAAAGCCACACTTCAAGAGGACTGAGCAATGCTATGTCAGATGCTATCAAAGGCAATTGGACAATCAGCGAAGAACGTAGATACGAGTTAGATGATACGGTGCAAGCTTATCTAAAGCTGTACGAGGAAATCATCGATATACCGAAATAAATTAAAGACTTTATCAAGTCTTTTTTATAAAAGTAAGCTCTAAATACCCAGCCAATAATTAGCCTTGAGAACTAGACTTCTGCCAGTAGGTTTTAATCTGTCCAAAGTGACGTAATTGTCAGTGTATACTAGGAATAGGTCGGACATGGGTGCATAACGCCATTGCAATCTCGTATTGATGTTCATCCTGTTAGCTTGTGTGTTGTACTGGAAGAAGGTGGTCCAAAATAATGCAGTAGAAAAGTTCACTTCTGCTCTTGCAGAAAGAAGAGTAATATCGAGGTTCCCATATGGTTTAGGTAGTCTGATTCTATTATT
>CALHUZ010000355.1 GCA_938039305.1 uncultured Saprospiraceae bacterium | reverse complement strand
GCTATCAGGGCGATGCGCAATGCATTAGCTGAAGCTAAAATGAATCCAGAGGATATAGACTATATCAATGTTCATGGTACTTCAACACCTCTTGGTGATATCGCTGAAACAAAAGCGATTAAAGCAGTATTTGGTGTACATGCTTACGATCTCAATATCAGCTCGACAAAGTCCATGACTGGACATTTACTGGGTGCCGCAGGTGCAATTGAAGCGATAGCTGGTATATTTGCAATCACTGATGGATTTGTACCCCCAACAATCAACCATTTTACTGACGACCCCGAGATTGATAACAAACTCAATTTTACTTTTAATAAGCCTCAAGAAAAAAAGGTGAATGCTTTTCTAAGTAACACTTTTGGTTTTGGAGGTCATAACGCTTCTGTGATTATTAAAAGATTCGAAGGGTAGACGTAAAACAAAAATTTGATCAAAGAAGTCTATAATTATTATTTATCTCCAGATAAGTCTTTGGCTAAGAAGCTAAGGAGTGTGCTGGGTTATACGCCTCGCAATCTTTCACTTTACAAACTGGCATTCTATCATAAATCGATGAATGATGCCCAGACTCAGAATAATCAGCACAACGAGAGATTAGAATATCTGGGTGATGCTATATTAAGTACCATTGTAGCTGAGTATCTATTTAAAAAATATCCAACTCGTGATGAAGGCTTTTTAACTAAGATGAGGTCCAAGTTGGTCAAGCGTAAGACTTTGAATAGTCTGGCCAATGACATGGGTTTAGACATCATACTTAGTGCATACAGTCAGGGTAGAATGAGTAAGTCGATGTTAGGCAATGCCTTTGAAGCATTGATCGGTGCCATCTATTTAGAACGAGGATTTAGGGGAACTAAAGACTATGTCATTAATGAGGTTTTACTCAAGCATCTTGACATCCATGAATTAGAAATTCTCGATGATAATTTCAAAAGTCAACTACTCGAATGGGGCCAGAAGAACGGTATCAATGTGGACTATAGGCTTGTCAGCAAATACAAACAAGACAAACGTGATCGCTTCAAGGTTGCTGTAATGGTCGGTGGCGATGAAGTCTCTAATGCAGATGACTTTAATAAAAAAGCAGCAGAACAACTCGCTTCCTCAAGAGCACTTCAAAAGCTCAATATCTCAAATGCAGTTTAATTAATCTCAGTTCTTACAACATTATAGCAGTCTATAATGTCTAAACTGTATCAAAATAGCCATTAAAGAAATTATATGGATTCACTAACTCAGATCGTACTGGGAGCAGCAGTTGGAGAGATTGTACTTGGGAAGAAGATAGGCAACCGAGCACTTTTGTGGGGCGCCGTTGGAGGGACGATTCCAGATCTGGATGTTATAACGACTGTTTTTTTAAGCCCTCTCGATGCACTCGCCGCTCATCGTGGATTTAGTCATTCTATACTATTTGCGATTCTTGGTGCTTTTGTATTTGGTTGGATGATCAACTGGATTTATAAATCCAATTATCACAAATATCTGGCAACTGGAGGATGGATGTTACTTCCCGCTGGAGTTGTCTATTTTATATCTCGGATTTTCGATAATGCTAGTTTTAATTTTATTTCAGGTGGCTTGATGGTTGCTATCATTGGGGTGGCTTTGTATTTATTATATCAGAGGTATTTTAAGAAAGAACGAAGCCTTCCAGATGCAACTGTTAGAGATTGGCAGTGGCTGATGTTTTGGTCTATTTTTACCCATCCACTTTTAGATTGTTTTACAACTTATGGCACACAGCTTTTTCAACCTTTTTCTGATTATAGAGTAGGTTTTAATGTGATAGCTGTGGCAGATCCACTTTATACAGTTCCATTCCTCATATGTATCATCGCCGCTTCTTACTATAGTCGTTCTAATGACCGCAGACGAAGACTTGCTTGGATAGGTATCGGCTTGAGTTCATTGTACATGACATTTTGCTTTTTCAATAAGCTTCGTGTCAATGATGTATGGGAAGATACCCTTGAAGAGTCAGGGATAACTTACGAGCGATATATGACTTCTCCAGCGATACTGAGCAATATGCTTTGGACTTGCATTGCTAAGACAGATGATGGATATGTGACAGGGCAGTATTCTGTTTTTGATAAACAGAGGAAAGTTCACTTTGAACACATAGCACTTAATGAAACTGGCTCGGACTTACCTTTAGAAGATCACACCTTTGAACGGATGAGATGGTTCAGCAATGATTATTATTCAATCATCAATCATTCCGAAGGTTTACAATTCAATGACCTCAGGTTTGGATCCCAACTTTCTAATGCTGGAGAAAGACATTACATTTTCAATTTTGTATTGAAAAAAGAAGATGATGGGACTTATGTCATGATAAAGAATAATGGTGGCCCACCTCCAGGAGAAGAGCAAGAGATGATGAGCTCACTTTGGATGCGGATCAAAGGGATATAATCTTTATAAATTTATCCAACTATTGCTCTTAGAGCTTTCTCAAGACTTTTATGGTTCTCCCTTGACATAGGATGTAGTGGAAGTCTCACTTCATTAGTGCAGAATCCTAAAATCTGCATGGCTGTTTTGATGCCTACAGGATTGCCTTCTATATACAACCATTTGTGAAGATCATAGATATCTTCATTGATCTGCTTCGCTGTATCAAAGTCTCCTGTTAATCCTGCTTTCACGAGATTAGAAAACTGAGATGGAAGAGCATTGCCTATCACGGATATAACACCATGACCACCAACAGACATCATGGGCACTGCTACTTCGTCATCTCCAGAAGTAACAAAGAAATCTTCCGGCTTATTTTTTATAATTCTTGTTGTCTGGATGAGGTCTCCGGTTGCTTCTTTTATTCCAATAAATTTTGGGCTTGCTTCCGCAAGTCTAACTGTAGTATTCCAAGTAAGATTAGAACCAGTACGGCCTGGCACATTATAAATGATGATTGGCACTGGGCTCGCTGCTTCAAGTGCCATGTAATGTCTGTATATTCCTTCTTGAGAAGGTTTTACATATG
>CALHUZ010000354.1 GCA_938039305.1 uncultured Saprospiraceae bacterium | reverse complement strand
ATGGGCATCGCTGTCCAATACGACTTCAGACCTCAGTCAGCCAAAGAGGTACAAGAGATCTTGACTCAGTTCTTCATAGGGTTTCAAACCTTAGATAAAGAAAGTCTTTCGAGTGTTTTGACAGATGACTTCGTTTGGTATTTTAAAGAAGGGGAAGATGCTAAGGGTTATCAGATCAGAGGAGCAGATGGAGTGATAGCCAATCTCACAAAGCGCAAGGGAGAATGGAAAAATGTAAAGTATACTAACAATAGTATTTCAGGGACACCTGAGACCATTTTTCAATCATATACTGTAGACTATGATGATCTTGATGGCAACCATGTTTCAGCTAACGGCATAGACATCTATAAATTAAGAGAAGGGAAGATCGCTTCTAAGGATAGCTACTGGAAGCAGAGAGTTGCTATGTCACTTTGATTGGACTCAAGAAAGCAGAGAGAACTTCTCATTTGATTTTTGAATATCTTTAAGCTGTTTATCAGTCGCTACGTGATCACTATTAACGATAATAGCCTTCTTATTACTTGGTGTTAGTGTCTCATCAAGCCCGTGCCAACTACCCTTTACCCATTTAATTTTGTCTTTAGGGTATCTGCCAACGAAGGCCAGTATCTGTGCGCTATGTGGGACTTGATTGCAATGTGTTATTTGGATAGATAGTATGGCACCTTCTGATATAAATGCGTGTCCAGAATATTTAAAGGAGTGATTTTCGAAGATGACGAAGCCCGTTTCATCTATCGTCATGTTGTAGTGATTTGATTGATCTTCAAAGAAGACTTTGAAAATTCCAAAGAAATAGAATGGAGCCTGGTTAACAGTCTGATTCACTGGGCTATGATTAGACTCTTTGTACTCACTTTCGTTAGGTAGATCATCAAGTGTCTGAGGCATTGTGCTTGAAGTTGCCCATCTCTTGCCCTTGATAAATCTTGATATTCTTGGGTCGATTTCTTTGTTTTTAAATTCATTTTCTAATTCAGCGAGATCATTTTTTCGCTCATATAAAACTATTCCCATTACAGGTTTTCGTTCGCGATCAAAACTGGAAAAAGAACCGATTAGATATGGAAGTCTTTTTACTGACTTGTCAAAGTAGAAACCTACAAGTACTGAGCGGTCAAGTATGTTTTTTGTGTTTTCAAAATAGAAGGTCATGCCATTAGTCTGATATTTCACTACTCCAGGATATACATATTCAGTTAAAACTCCATTTTCTAAAAAACCAAGTGTCCATGTTACGGTTTGACTATGTCTTGAAATAACCAGTTTGGATCTTGTGATTTCACCTTCATTATTTTGATTATAACCTATATAGTATTCATCAACAATATTTGCTTTCGAAGAGCTTTCTATGGATTCTTGGGCTTTTAACTTTTGTTCTGATAATCCAGCATTTTTGAGAAAGTCCGTGATATTCTTATAACCCAAAGCATTAAAGTATACAAAGGAGAATTCTCTAGTCAGTTTAATTGTAGTGTTGCCTTTCCCCCATTCTAGATACTTGTTATACAAGTACTTCCCATTGACCGAGGCCTTCGTTTCTTCAAGTATAAATTGTTTAAGATTTGGTTGTGCGCTATCATAGTTTCCATATCCGAAAAGTTGATAGTCCATGAGCGTGTCAGCTGAAACATCGTTTTTCTGTTCAAACTTCTCTATTAGAGCAATGTAAAGACTCTCAAAAACATCGGGACTGAGTAAGACGCCGCTTTTACGATACTTCATTCTATATTCCTTATGATTCCTGTTAATTTCTCTGGAATTCTTGAATATAAAGTAAAAAACTGGAATTGTTGAATACAGATGATGGAATTCCTACATTTGTTTTAACAATGGTTGCATAGAGAACTTAACCTTAGTGCCACAATCCACGTGCATGATAATAAGGTAAATTAGTGTATCTCCGATATGTTATACTCTATGTAATGAAGATTTTTCACTCCGTGGAAAACTGCAGGAAGTCACTTGCATCTTAACAGACCAAAAAGGCTTCCTGTTTTAGTCTCCTCATCAGTTACATAGATTTAAGGCTGTGCCTCGCTCTGGAGGACACTAAACGAAAGGTCTATTTTCTTTCATTTCAACGAATCAATTTAAATCAATTATTTAGGGACATCTTTGAGTACAAGCCGTCATGGTTTACCTTAGATAAGTATACAATCAACAAAGCAACCGATGAATCTGCTCTCCCTACTCCTGGCTATGATGTCATTAGTCTACGTCAATCATGATATCCAGATCGCCACCTTTAGGATTTATAAAGAGTCGACTGACCTTCTGCTTGATATCAATATGGATAGTGAAGACTTATCCCTTGAGCTTGATATCGCGTCAAGTGAGCTTTCACGAGAGAGGGTAGAAGAGTATATCAATACCCAAACAGCATTCATATTTGATGGTCAACGAAGCCTTCTTAAGGTCCATTCTTTATCATTTACTGGAGATCACATAAGCGTTCAATCATCATTTGACGTAAGTATAACTTCTTTTGAAACAATAGAAATCCATAATACTTGCTTACTCACTTTAGAAGATCAATCTAATGTCATAGCGATCCGACTAAATGATGCGGAAAGAGATTTTCTGATGAACAGTAGAAGAACGATGATTCAGGTTACACTTTAATAATTAGAGAGTTATGAAAAGGAACTTAATTTTAATGATCGCTATGTTGTTGTCCACTACATATTTATTATTGGCTCAGACTTACAATCATTTTGGCCCAGATGGCTTTGTTAAAATAGAAGAAAATTCTGGAGGGTTCTTTGCTGACCTTGATTCTGGAGACAGGTTTGGTAGAGATCATGATTTAGCAGGTGATGTTAATGGAGATGGCATCCAAGACATTATTATAGGTGCTCGTTCTGACGACGATGGTTCAACAGATGCAGGGGCGGTTTATATTGTCTTTATGAACCGTGATGGTACGGTGCAATCCAATCAGAAAATATCAATGCTTGAAGGTGGATTTAATGAAACTTTATCTGATGGGAGTTTTTTCGGGTATGGCGTCGCAGGTATCGGGGACTATGACATCGACGGCATCCCAGATGTTGCAGTTTCAGCACCTTCTCGCAATGGTAACTCACTATATATCCTTCATCTCAATAGGGATGGCACGGTTAAAAGCTATGTTGAAAATTCAGACATTATTGCACAAGGTTTGACAGCTGTAGGTGACTTAAATGGAGATGGTAGAGT
Organism: uncultured Saprospiraceae bacterium; assembly: GCA_938039305.1. Lineage (GTDB taxonomy): Bacteria > Bacteroidota > Bacteroidia > Chitinophagales > Saprospiraceae > JAJRXG01. The sequence goes on along the minus strand of CALHUZ010000354.1, from coordinate 1,507 downwards.
TGATTTGGTGGCTTGTGATCCCAACTCCGATCAAGGAGGTATGAACCGTGGTGCCATAAGCATTTTATTCTTTGACGAAACATCTCAGTTGATACCTGAAAACACTGTTACCATTAGCTCTACAGCAGGAGGTTTCGGAGAGGGCTTGGTCAATAACGATATGTTTGGTGGAAGAGAAGTAGCAATGCTTGGAGATATAAACGGTGATGGTACGCTTGAGCTCGCAGTCGCAGCTTTTATGTCTGATGGCGGGAAAGGTGCTGTTTGGATACTATCTCTTGATCCAATTGACTTCAATGTTGTGGATAAAGTAAAAATAGGAGAAGGCCTCAATGGGTTTGTTGATATTTTGTCAGATGAGCAGAATTCTAACGGTTCGTTTGGAGCTCAATTTGGACATTCCATGTGTGCCCCTGGAGACCTTAATGGAGACGGTATCCCCGATCTGATTACAGGTGCTAATCAGCAAGCACAAGGAGAAGCCTATATTCTCTATTTGAATAGCGACAAGACTGTAAAAACGTATTCTAAAATAGATGAAAATGAAGGTGGGTTTGACTTTGAGTTTGATCCAAATGATTTAGAACGTTTCTCTCGTTCGATTTCATTTCTTGGTGATTTCCGCGGAGATGGGGGAATTTCTGTAAATTTTGGTGGAGGAGTTGGCCAAGGTGGTACAGGAGCGCTATATCTATTATCCTTTAGGCCATGTGATATTATCCAAGAGCCTGGATTAAATCACTGGGATGGCGGGAATACCTTGTTTAGCAATTGGAATCATTCTATGCAAACGCTTACTAGTGATTCATTGACCTTGGAGCAATGTACCACCAAAGCATTTGAAACTAATGCACCTCATATGACTTTCAATTTTAATGATGGAAGATGCATTTGTAAAGATGATTCGGCAGTTTTAAACGAAAGCATAGAGCAAAGCACCGCATTCATAATTAGTTGCAATAATGAAAACGTAACTACCCATACCAATGAACTCAATTTTGAATATCCAGCCACTATATATCCTAATCCAACTGATTCTGAAATCACATTTAAAACTACGGAAACATTGTTTTTTCAAAATGACAAAATCATGTTATATAACTTAATGGGAGAATTACTACACACGTCAAATATTAGTAGACAGCAATCTCAGGTTGACCTATCGGATTATCCCTCTGGTTTGTATCTTGTCCAAGCGCATATCAAAAGTGTAACTCAAACTTTCAAAGTTTTTAAAGAATAAAATTGATTGTAGCAGCAAGCAAAGACAGACGCTTTCTGAGTAATAGTAGAAGAACCAAAATCACAATTCAGCTTTAAAGATTCTAATTTATAAATTCAGGTGTTATGACTTTACTGAGAGCCGCGTCCATTCTTTTCATTTGCTTCTTTTACACTGGAGGAATACATGGGCAGGAGACTAAGCCTAACATCCTCTTGGTCATAGCAGATGATCTGGGTAATGATGCGATCGATGGATTTGGGCTCGACCTCCCAAGCACTCCTC
>CALHUZ010000353.1 GCA_938039305.1 uncultured Saprospiraceae bacterium | reverse complement strand
CAGCTACTACAGTAAAATTAGTGCTCTGCTTGAAGATGTCCTTTTATTAAACTTTAAAGAAGTTATAGAGGACTATAATCATGTACTCAAGAAAGTAAACGAAAAGTTCGCGTGCCATTTTAGTATTAACTCTATGTCTTCTAAGGAGATAAAAGACGTGATGAAAGAGCGACAACTTAAATATCGCAACCAAAACGCTACCCCTTATCCAAGTGCTCTAAAACAGAGGAAAAATGAGCTCCATAGGACATACGTGATCCAGCACAGCTCATATGACAAAGTGAAGTCCTTATACCGCTCTCTTCTTAATACACAACTTGAAGGAGATCGGTAAAAAGCCCAGCATCTAAATTCAATTAATCCAGAAATAACACCTCTCAATAAGGAAGCTTTTGGCCGCGATAAGAACCATTTGGTATTGATTGTCATTTAAATAATGTGAGAATATGCTGTGTCAATGCCCAGTCTATTCTACCTTTATACTTTAATAGTATTCACCAAATTCAAAATATGGCCATAGTAGAGATGATAATGCCAAAAATGGGCGAGAGCATTATCGAAGCTACTATCATATCATGGCTAAAGTCAGAAGGGGATACTGTCCAAGAAGATGAGACTATTTTAGAGATTGCTACCGATAAGGTAGATTCAGAAGTTCCATCTCCAGTCAGTGGTGTCATAAAAGAATTACTCTTTAAGAAAGACGAGGTCGTTTCTATCGGTCAGGCTGTAGCACTTATTGAGACTAATGAAGATAATACGGCCTCAATGGCAACAGTTGATCCGGTAGAAAGTAAAAGTCTACAAGAAGAAGAAATTATAAAGAGTGCCCCAAAGACTGAGCCTACATCCTCATCTGCCTTTAAGAAGAGACATGTGCTCAGCCGTAAGAGCTTATCAGAACGTATCCCGAGCACTGTAGGAGGCAGGTTCTTCAGTCCGCTTGTGCGAAATATAGCAAGAGCCGAAGGCATTTCCATTGAAGAGCTCGAAAGCCTAGAAGGCAGTGGCGCTGAGGGACGAGTCACGAAATATGATCTACTGAACTATGTGGACCAAAAGAAAATATCATCTACATCAAGTCGAAGTACTACTTCCGCAGTAAGAAGTTCAGTTACTTCGAGTGCCCAAAGAGAAGACTCTCCTATCAATAAAAAGGAAATCGTACAAGAGTCAACCGAGAAAATCACCTTAAAAAGTAGTCATGCGACTGAGCTATCAGGAGAAGATACTATAGTCGAACTCAGTCGAATGAGAAGGGTGATATCTGACCACATGCGGCATTCGCTGGACACTTCAGCTCATGTGACGACTTTTCTAGAAGCAGATGCTACAAGAATAGTAAACTGGCGAAAAAAGTATAAAGATGAGTACCAAACTCGTTTTGGAGAGAAATTATCATTGTCTCCTTTATTTACGGAAGCGGTCATCAAAGCGCTTCATGATTTTCCTGAGATCAATGCTTCTTTTGATGGAGATCGCATGATCCTTAAGAAGTCTATTAACATCGGGATTGCCACCGCTATGGAGAATGGCAACCTCATAGTTCCAGTGATAAAAGACGCTGGTCACCTGAATTTACAAGGGTTAACGACAAAATTAAATGATCTCACTGGCAGAGCAAGAATTAATAAACTGAAGCCAGACGAGATACAAGGAGGAACATTTACGGTAAGTAACATCGGTACTTTTGGCAACATAATGGGCACTCCCATCATCAGTCAACCTCAGCTGGCTATACTCGCATTAGGCGCAATTAAGAAGAAACCGGTTATCCAAGAGACACAAGAAGGAGATATAATAGCTATTCGTCATATGATGTTTTTATCTTTATCGTTTGATCATAGAGTCATCGATGGATACAAAGGTGGCATCTTCCTTAATCGAATAGCACACTATCTTGAGACATTTGATAATAACAGAACTATTTAAAGCATCTACAAGGTGTATATGTGCTTGCCTCATCTGTCTCATGACACTGAGCCTCCAGGCACAAAAGGATCCTCTTAAAGAAGCCAACAAGGCATATGAGGAAGATCACTATCGAGAAGCCCTCATCTACTACAACCAGATAGACAAAATAGCAACGAGTGGACCTCTCTTGTTCAAGCGAGGAGTATGCTACTATGAGATCAATCAACTCGGCAAGGCGCTCGAAGACTTTAGACGCGCTTGGGAGTACGGATATAAGAATCCTGATATAGACTACTATACGGGCCTGATACAACATCACAAGGGCAACTTTACGCTTGCTGCCTCATACTATAAGAAGTACTTAAAAGAAACTGATCAAGAAGACCCTCTGCGGCCTTCGATTAGACAATTGATCAAACAATGTGGACGTGCCATAGATCTTGCATACAAAAAGCCACTCGGCATCATTGAGAAACTCCCTGGTGGTATCAACACGGCCTATGACGAAATAGGTCTTTTAGAAAGCCCGAGCACTCCAGGTAAATATTATTATACATCTAATAAGCCAAATCTATCATCAACTTTGTCAGCGAGCGACTATGACATCTATTGGGTGACAAAGAATGAAGGCGAATGGTCTGAGCCAAAGCGCATGTCCTTTGTGCTCAATAAAAGTAACAATGACATCTTGCTTGGCTTTACACCCGTATCTGATGGCGTCTATTTCTATAGAGGGAAAGATCATCAAGGTGATATCTATCTGAATCGAGGTATCGGTAAAAAGACAGGATCAAAAGAAGTTGGTATACCAACAACTACCTCTTTAGTCAATAGCGACGTATACTTTTATGACGACAAAGTCATCCTTTTCTCAAGTAAAGAAGGTCAAGGATATGGTGGTTTTGATCTGTATGCATCTATCAACGAAGATGGCTTTTGGTCTGCACCTATCAACCTTGGTCCAGAAATAAATACTGCTGCTGATGAGCTTAATCCCTACGTAAGCAATGATGGTTCTGAGTTATACTTTAGTTCTGATCGAGATGAAAGCATTGGAGGATTTGATGTCTTCTTTAGCCAATATCTTTATGAAGCTGACAAATGGGGTGTTCCAGAAAATCTAGGCATTCCAGTTAATTCTCCAGGAGATGATACTCACTTTAATCTTTCATACGATGGGCTTACTGCTATGCTCTCATCTGATCGAAAAAATTCCTTTGGAAGAAAAGATAATTATATCATTAGATTCAAAGATCCAAGAGGAGTTCAAGACTATGGAACTGAGGAGCTAGCATTTTTAGGTTATAACATAGTTGATCGAGAGACACTCACTGTAGAGACTTCGCTTGAAGCAAATCTTACAGATACAACAACCATAGCATCATCTTCTGTGGCATCTTCTTCAATAACACCTTCTGAAAAATCAACTGATATCAAAGTTGAAGAAAACCCTACCGATTCTAAATCAGTAGTAATTGAAGATGCTAATGTATCCCCGGAGAAAACTTCCACTGAAGTAGTAGCTCCAACTTTAGATAAAGCTGAAGAAGTGAAAGTTGAAATGGAGAAAGCTGAAGCCGTGGCACCCGGAATTATTGAAAAAGAAGTAGTGGAAACTCAGGTGGCACAACCCAAAGTGATTGAAACTGAGGTGATAGAACCGAAAGAGGATGAAGAGACAGAGCTGAAAATGACGGAGCCAAAAGAAATGGGACCTGAGGTTGTGGAGACCGAAGTGGCTGTTAAAGAAAAAGAGGCTGAGCCAATGACAACTCAAAGTGACATGCCACCATCTCAAAACGAAAATACTGCTCTACCAAAGCAAGTCAATGCACCTAACAAGTCTCGACATCTTACAAACAGCGAAACTTTAGAAACAAAAACTGCAAGTCCGAAAACGAAATCAACATCCTCCTTTAATCCTTTGAAAAGTAACTCATCAGCAAAATTAAACATGAGTTATGAACCTATCTATTATTCTTCAAGTCTTGATTTGATCAACGAAAGGAATTTTGACAATGTAGAAGCTATCATTCAAGTGATGAAGGAAAATCCAGAATTAGAAGTTGATCTCATCAGTCACTCTAATGAAGAAGGCATCCTTGAATACAAACTCTACTCTTCTTTAAAAATAGCTGAAAGGTTAGAACAACACTTCATCACTAAAGGCATTGTTGATGAGCGAGTTCATATAATAGGAGTTGCCGATAACTATCCAATAGCTAAGGCAAAAAAAGATGGTGGAGATGAGAAGTATAGTTCGTTATACAATTCAAGAATTGAAATTAAATTCTCTAACTATGACCAGGCTAATTCCTCTCTTGAAAGAATAGATCCAGATATTCCGTCTCATTCAAAAGACACTAA
>CALHUZ010000352.1 GCA_938039305.1 uncultured Saprospiraceae bacterium | reverse complement strand
AGAAACATGATGTCATTATGAACGGCATCATTCCATTCTCCGATTAATTCTATGATCGCAAATCCCTTGAAATAATCGACATACAATATCTTGATATAGAGCGTCGGAGATCCTATAAAATCCCACTGAGGATGTATAAAGTAGTTGTAGATCTTCTGTGTAAACTGAAATTCGTTATACGTTCTACCATGAAAGGGCGACTTGTCATCTTCAGACGCTACGTAGTAATCTCGCCACTTGAAGTATGGTTCTATATCATGCATCTCTCATAGATCTTAAGCACATTGGGTACATACACCGCTAAAGGTGACCTGGATCTCATTGACTTGATAACCTTGAGGCACGTACTTTTCAAATCTTTCTGGCATGTCTTCTAAGCATGTAGTATTACCACATTGATCACAATGAAAGTGAGCATGTGCATCATGATGGTGGTCAGCACCACAACTTTGACCGCATAGTGCATATCTTGCATGGGCGTTACCGTCCATTGCTATGTGTATGATGCCTCTATCTTCGAATGACTTCAAGGTTCTATAGAGTGTTATTCTATCATGGTCACCAAGAGCTTCCTCGATCATTTCATTAGTGATTGCTTTTCCTGTATGGCTCAAGAAAACAGATAGTAGCTCTTTCCGAAAGGCTGTTTTTCGCAAGCCGTGATCAGCAAGCATTTGATCATTGATATAGTCATGTGATGACTCCATATGTCAAAGTTAAGGCAATTATGAATGTGGTGAAGATTGTCTATATGTCATTAATCTAAAAACTTTATATTTGCATCATTGTTGCATAAAGTATGAGCGTTATCAAAAGACATAAGATCGATCAGTTAGGTATTCTTACCTCAGGACTTTGCGCTTTACATTGTGCAGCCTTGCCGGTTCTATTGTCATTAGGCGTTTTCGGATCATTAGACAACCAGTTACACGGGACCTTGGAAATCTCAGTGATTGTCGTTTCTGCGCTTCTTGGTACCTGGTCTATATACAATGGTTTAAGAGGCCATGGAAAGATATATCCTCAATTATTGATAGGGTCAGGAGCGCTTGTGATCATCTTGGGTCTACTGATTCCAAGCATAGGGCACCCACTGATGGCTGTCGGTGGATTCACACTTTTATATGGTCATTGGTTGAATTGGCGATTAGTTGCCACTGGAAAATCAGAATAGTTTTACCTTCACTTTCATGATGCATACTACACAGCTATCATTTAGTTATGATAGTAGTCAAGTATTAACGTTTCCTGACCTTTCGGTAAATGAGGGAGAACACACCCTTATCATAGGCAACTCTGGCTGTGGTAAGACAACCTTGCTTCACCTTTTAGCAGGCCTTAGGAAACCTACAAAGGGAGATGTGAACATTCTAAATCAGAACATCACATCGATGACACCATCAGAAGTGGATAGCTTCAGAGGTAAAAACATCGGAATGATTTTCCAAGTACCTCACTTTTTAAGATCACTTACCGTTTCCGAAAATATAACCTTAGCACAAAGTTTAGCCGGGCATAAAACAAATCCTAAAAAGGTGGAGGCACTTCTTGAAGAGTTGAACCTTAAAGGCAAAGGGAATAAAAAGCCACATCAACTCAGTATAGGAGAACAACAACGAGTGGCTATAGTAAGAGCGATGGTTAACCAACCTAAAATAATATTTGCCGACGAGCCAACTTCAGCACTTGATGACGCTAATACCGAGCAGGTTATAGAGCTACTTAAAGCTCAAGCTAATCAGCATAATGCCACCCTTATAGTTGTGACACATGATCAACGACTAAAAGATAACTTCGACAATATGATATCGCTATGAATCTATTGAAGCTGTCATGGAAGAATCTTATGAGCAAACCGCTCAACACATCTTTAAGCCTCCTTCTTTTTGCATTAGGTGTTGGATTGATATCTATTTTGTTTTTGCTGGAAGATCAAATCCAAAAAAACTTTGAGAAAAACCTGGCTGAAGTAGATCTTGTGATAGGAGCCAAGGGCAGTCCTTTGCAAATGATCTTGAGTAGTATGTATCATATCGATGCACCAACTGGCAATATTCCGCTTAAAGGAATCAAGCCCTTTTTTAATCCGAAACATCCTTTGATAAAGTCAGCCCTTCCGCTTTCCATGGGAGATTCATACAAAGGCTATCGCATAGTTGGAACAACCACAGATATAACTGAGTGGTACAATCTTTCACTTGCTACAGGCGAGATGTTTGTTCATAACTATGATGTTACGCTTGGGGCTTCAGCAGCTCGTAATCTTGGACTTAAGGTTGGAGATCATTTTAAGAGTTCACATGGGCTTGTAGATGATGATGGGTTAGAGCATGACGAGACACCTGATTTTGTGGTGGTCGGAGTTTTGGCTCCATCGGGGACTATCATGGATCAATTGATCTTGACAACACCACAGACCTATTGGCATGTACATGATCATGATCACGAAGCTGAGACAGAAGAAGTGGAACAAGGAGCAGAGGAAGTTGCAGTTGACGAAAATCACATAGACGATCATGAAGGTCATGATCACAGTGCTGACGACCATACGGGCCATGACCATGGTAAGGATGCACATGAAGGCCATGATCATGGCCACGCGGGTGCAGAGATACCGAAGGCTCTTGTTGATGAAGACGGTGAGCAATCTATCACAAATCTGCTGTTGAGATTTAAGGGCAATAGCTTCCAAGCGCTTAACATGGGGCGAAGCATTAATCAGAACACTGATATGCAGGCGGCTACGCCGGCTATAGAGATTAATCGCCTTTTTAGTATGATGAGTAGTGCAGAGTATGCTTTAAGGATATTAGCTATTGTCATCATTTTTGTTTCTGGATTAAGCATCTTCATATCTCTTTATAGCTCACTTAAAGACCGTAAATATGAAATGGCGCTTATGAGAGTGATGGGTGGTGCTAAGTCAACGCTCTTCTCAATGATTATTTTAGAAGGGTTAGTACTGGCCGTGTTGGGTTACATATTGGGTATTCTGCTAAGCCATGGAGGTATGTATATCATCGGCAAGGTGATGAGAGAGGATTACAGGTATGACTTCACTGGTGGATATATGCTCCCTAATGAAGGATGGCTTCTACTTGCGGCTATAACTTTGGGCTTCCTGGCGTCATTATTACCTGCCATTCAAGCCTCCAGAACCGATATTTCAGAAACTCTATCACGGGGATAACCCCAAGCAGGTCTCAGCAAATCTTCGATAGATTTAGGGCTTTTCCACAGTATTTTACTACTGTCGATGTATCTATTCGCCTAATATTAACCTCTGAACCGAAATTTTAACTATTTTTTCAGTTGGAAAATTTCGAGTTCCACAGAGTTTATACTTATGTGATTGATAGAATTCGTGATCTTCCTAATTGTGTAAAGGGCATCTTCTAATGGATGGCCTTGATTTTTTTACGTTAAAACCACAGGTAACATGAAACTCAGGAAGTTCATAAGAGGTGAGCATTTTCACTTTCAAATGCTCGATGATTCAGGGAATATCATCCTTGCGAGTCAGGCATACACATCTAAAGATGCGAGAGACAACGGCATTGAATCAGTCAAAAAGAATATTGGAAGTCCCGATCGGTATGATGAGATAACTGA
>CALHUZ010000351.1 GCA_938039305.1 uncultured Saprospiraceae bacterium | reverse complement strand
CTTCAAGATTAAGGCCCGCTGTATAGGCTCTTCTTCCAATTGCTATAAGGCAATAGTCAGCCGTTATCGTTTCTACATCTTCTGTATCTCTTTTCTTAAAAGACACCTTCGCACTTTTCTTAAGCCCTTTTACTTCTGTGACCATATGGCCCAGCTTGAACTCTATACCAAGCTTCTTAAGTGATCTTTTAAGCTCCTTACCAAGGTCTTTATCCATGCCCGCTATAATGCGGTCCATATATTCTATAACGGTCACCTTGGTGCCTATACGAGCATATACTGAACCCAACTCTAATCCAATGACACCACCACCGATGATAACCATTGACTTAGGAAGAGTTGTAATCTCTAATGCTTCAGTCGAAGTGATAACTCGCTCTCCATCAAAACCAAATGCTGGAGGTGTGATCGGTGTTGATCCTGTTGCTATTATTATTTTATCTGCTTTGACTTCAGATACTGTTCCATTGTCATCAACTTTGATCGTTGTAGCATCTATGAATGAACCGTGGCCTCGGATGACAGCTATATTGTTCTTCTTCATCAAGAAGTCGATACCTTTTACCGTCTGATCTACAACTGATGCCTTACGAGCAATCATCTGTGGAAGATCAACTTTTAGATTAGATATCTTAATACCATGCTCTTTAAATCTCTTCTCTGCATTGTGAAAGTGCTCTGAGCTATCTAAAAGCGCTTTGGACGGGATACATCCCACATTGAGGCAAGTACCTCCAAGCGTTTTATCTTTTTCAATGATGGCTGTCTTCATTCCTAGCTGAGCACATCGGATAGCACATACATAACCTCCCGGACCAGATCCGATGATTGCTACGTCATAGTTCATAATATTCTGATTTTGGCAGACCTAAGTTAAGAGGACTTGTTATCATCTTTCGGTCGTGGTGGGCGATTGCGATTTTTGTTATTTCTTCTTTGATTAGACTTAGGCTTTGGTTTATCAGCCCCGTCATTCTTTCTTTGTTCATTCGTAGGTCTGTCTTTTCTATCCTGACCTTCTCTATTATCTCTTTTCGGTTTCGGCTTAGAAGATCTATTATCCCTTCTTTGCTCATTAGACGGTCTATCTCTTTTCTCTTGTCCTTCTTTGCCTTCTCTTTTAGGTTTTGGCTTAGACCGATTACTCGGACCCCGAGATCCTTGTCCTTCTTTTGCAGGCCTTTTAGGACCGCGCTTATCATTTCTCCTATTATCAGGTCTTCTTTTCTTATTATTTCTACCGCCTCTCTTCTTCTTTGCGACTGAAGGTAATTCGATGTGACCTGTTAACTCCTCGTTGTAGTCATTCTCCTCTTTCTCTTCGGCCACATTTACGTAAGTGCTTGCACCTAACTCTTCTGGATACTCCTTCTTTCTGTTGAGCTCAAGGATCTCTTTCACCCTATCTTTATGCATCGCGATAATCGGGCCTCTGCCTCTTTCAAGTACCTGAATATAATACATCAAGCCTTTAAAGATATCTGTCTTGATTAATTCATATTTATGATAAGCTGTGCGTAGGCGATCTGCCTTTTTGGGAAAGGTATCCAATGCATCCAGATAGCTATCTAACTCATAGTTCAAGCAGCATTTGAGTCTACCACATTGGCCAGAAAGCTTCGTTTGATTGATCGCAAGGTTTTGATATCTCGCTGCGCTCGTACTCACTGATTTGAAATCAGAAAGCCATGTGGAGCAACATAATTCTCGACCACATGGGCCCAAACCTCCTATACGAGCCGATTCTTGCCTCGATCCGATCTGACGCATTTCTATCTTAACTCTAAACTCATTAGCATATGATCGTACCAACTCTCTGAAGTCAACTCTTCCATCAGCTGTATAGTAAAAAGTAGCCTTGCGGTTGTCACCTTGAAACTCGACATCACCCACTTTCATATCAAGATTAAGGGTACGCGCTATAGCACGTGATCTGATCATAGCAGCTTTCTCTCGCGAACGAGCTTCTTCCAGTCTTTCTTTATCTCTGTTATTGGCTATTCTGAGCACTTTGGACAAAACTCTGTCTTCATTGACTCGCTTCTTGCGCATCTGAAGCCTCACCAACTCGCCAGAAAGAGATATCCTACCGATATCATATCCACTACCTGCCTCAACGGCAACTAAATCTCCAGTAATAGCCCCAGTACGCGGATTAGCCACAAAAAAGTCTTTACGTGCGCCTCTTTTGAAGCTCACTTCGACCATGTTATATTCAGTTGGATCCTGTAGATCCAGATTTGATAACCAATCGTAGGTATTCATCTTATTGCAGCCACCTGTGCCACAATGTCCATTACTTCCGCATCCTTTTGGGGTTCCATCACCGTCTATCGAACAACTTGCACATCCCATATCGTAAAATTAAGACAATTAAGCTTACTATTCAGCTTATCTACAAGAACGGGAATAATGGATAGAGATTATGCACTTTGCTTAAGGCTTTTCTTAAAGATCCTACCTATAGACATACTGGCCTCAAACATCACCATTCTACTGGTTACATACCTTTCAATCAGCATGATCATTCGTGATATCTTCTTGCTGATCTCATCTATATCTTCATGAGAAAGATTTAATACTGATGAACTTCTGAGCAGTCGGGTCTTATCAGACGCGGATAGCCTAATGCCCTCAGGCCCCATGATCTGATGATATAAGACAGATTGTAGCACTTTAAGTGAATAATTAAGGATCGCCTTTTGCTCTTCCATGTTGTGCTTACTAAACTCTGTAGACCACTGTCTTAATCGCAACAAATCAAACGCATGGCAAAGTTCTAACCATTCGATACAAAGATCCATGAGGTTGCTTTGATCCAACTGTGCATATTCAAGTGCAAGGTTAAAGTCCCCATCACATATATATGCTATCTGTTGGGCTAAGTCTTCATCTAAAGATTGGTACTTGACAAGAGCTGAGCTTATATCCTGCTCTTCGATTCTTGGAAGTCGTATGGTACGGCATCGAGAAGTCACTGTCTGAAGGATAGTACTCAGATCATCACATATCAATATGATGAAAGTTCCTTCTGGTGGTTCTTCTATTAACTTCAAGAGCTTGTTGCCATTGGACCCGAGTCGATCTGCTATCCAGATGATCTGCACCTTTTTATCACCTGAGAAAGCTTGCATATTGAGTTGCTGAATGATCTCATTGCACTCTTTTACATTAATATCTCCATTAGAGGTATTCTTGGCTATGAGTCTGATCCACTCATTATAAGTGATGTAGGGATTGTCGAGGATCGCTGAACGCCAGTTGGAGACAAAGTCCTTCGAGGTAATATTCATGCGCTTCCCACTCTCCTTACCTACTACTGGAAAAGCAAAATGCAAATCAGGATGTATCAGGTTATCAACCTGCTGGCAGCTCTTACAGGCCCCGCAAGGTTTCTGACCATCAGCAGAACAAAGTAGATTCTGAGCTACAGCCAATGCTACAGGAAGTCCACCATATCCACTTGGACCTTCTATGATCAAGGCATGAGATAAAGTATCTGACTCTATGCTATTGACTAAAGAAGACATGGTCTTTGCCTGACCTATGATATGATTTTCCCACATTGACTTGCACTATATTTGCGTAAGCGCAAGGTAAATAGTTTTTGAACAGATTATGAGAAAAGTCCAGATCTGAGTTGATGATTAAATTGGATAAGACTTACGTCAAACTTATTTCCAACCCATGCGTTTATAACTTGAACACAAAGATCTACTACAACATATGTTAGTAGCTCCTAAATAAATGATAGATCGTGAGAATTGCAATATTTAGAAAAGCACACTTTAATGCAGCGCATAGACTTCATAATCCAAAGTGGACAGATGAAAAAAACGCAGAAGTTTATGGCCTATGTAACAACGCTAACTTTCATGGACACAACTATGATTTAGAAGTTAAGGTTGTCGGCGAAGTGGATGAAGAAAGTGGTTATTTGATGGACCTTAAAGTACTAAGCGATATAATCAAGAAAGAAGTCGAGCATAAATTCGATCACAAGAATCTGAATCTGGATATACCAGAATTTAAAACGATGCTTACTTCTACTGAAAATTTTTGTTATCTCATTTGGCAGATCATGCAGGAGAAGTTAGGAGACAAATATGAGGTAACTATTAAGTTGTGGGAGACGCCACGGAATTATGTGCAGTATCCTGCCCACTGATATCTGCTCCAGGAGCAACATCTTTTAAAATTCCCTGTAAGAGGACTCGCGCTTCTTTCAAGTTCTTGACACCAGTCTTGCTCATGATAAGATAAGCCTTGCCTTGCTTCAATGTAATACCTGTGATCGTTCCTTTAGTTGAGATATAAGTCAAAAAATCTTGGAAGTACTTTGTTTCAAAAAAGGACGATTGAGCATTAGAGAGAAAAAAGCATTTCAAGTTGTTGTTCTTCAGAACTATTCTTTCAAATCCCATTCTCTTACTAATCCAACGTAGTCTAAGTCCATTAAACAACTCATCTATTTCTAATGGCAAAGCACCGAATCTATCCTTTAACCCATCCCTAAAACTGATCAACTCCTCTTCGTTATTGATACCATCCATCTCAGTATAGACGTTAAGTCTCTCTTGGATATTATTGATATATTTGTCAGGTATCAACATCTCTATATCTGTATCGATATCGACACTTCTGACATAACCTTTTCTTTCTAATTCCTCATCGAAGACATCCTTGAATTCCGTCTCCTTTAATTCTAATACTGCTTCTTCAAGAATCCGTTGATAAGTCTCATAACCGATATCTGCAATAAATCCACTTTGCTCACCTCCAAGTAGATTTCCAGCTCCACGGATATCTAGATCTTTCATCGCAATATGGAAACCACTTCCCAAATCACTAAATTCTTCTAATGTCTTCAAGCGCTTCCTTGCTTCAGATGTCAAAACTGAAAGTGGCGGTGCAAACAAATAACAGAATGCTTTTTTATTTGACCGACCCACACGACCTCTTAATTGATGCAAATCACTTAATCCAAAATGATGCGCATTATTGATGATCATCGTATTTGCATTTGGAATATCAAGCCCAGTCTCAATGATGTTAGTACACACTAACACATCATACTTGTGCTCTATAAAGTTCACAAGTGTTTCTTCGAGTTTCTTAGGCTCCATCTGCCCATGCGCCATTGCTATAGACACATCTGGGCATAGTCGCGTGATCATCGCAGTCATGTCAAGCAAGGTCTTCACACGATTGTGGACAAAGAAAACCTGTCCTCCTCGATGGATTTCGTAGTAGATGGATTCCTTTATAATCTCATCATTAAAGACCCTTCTTTCTGTATGAATAGGTTGGCGATTAGGAGGCGCCGTTTTTATAATTGAAAGATCTCTGGCATTCATCAAAGAGAACTGAAGCGTCCTCGGTATAGGAGTCGCTGTCAGAGTCAAGGTATCCACATTGACTTTTAATCCACGCAGTTTTTCTTTGGCTGCTACGCCAAATTTTTGCTCTTCATCTATAATCAGCAGCCCAAGATCTTTAAATCCAACTTGCTTATTTAAAATCGCATGAGTCCCGATAAGAATATCAACATCACCATTCTTAGTTGCCTCAAAAGTCTTCTTTCGTTCAGCAGTACTTTTAAATCGATTCACATAATCGACTGTAACTGGAAAGTCCTTTAGTCTTTCGCTAAATGTCTTTTGATGCTGAAGCGCCAAGATTGTAGTTGGCACCAAGATGGCGACTTGTTTGCCATTAACGCAAGCCTTAAAAGCGGCTCTAATTGCAATTTCGGTTTTACCAAATCCTACATCTCCACAGATCAATCGATCCATCGGATATGGCTTTTCCATATCTTCCTTTACTGCTATTGTTGAGGAAAGCTGGTCAGGTGTATCTTCATATATAAAAGAAGCTTCAAGTTCATTTTGCAAGTAGCCATCTGGTTCACATGCAAATCCGGGAGATGCCTTTCGCTTTGCATAAAGCTTGATCAACTCCTTGGCAATATCTTTAACTTGTCTTTTGGTTTTTCTCTTTAGGGCTTTCCAAGCATCGCTTCCGATCTTATCGAGCTTAGGCGCCGTACCATCTTTGCCAACAAACTTTGTGATCTTATGTAGTGAATTGATACTTACATATAGGATATCATTGTTCCTATAAAAAAGCCTTACGGACTCTTGGATATGTCCATTAATATCTATTTTCTCAAGACCAGAATATTTTCCAACGCCGTGATCTATATGAACTACAAAATCACCAGGTTGTAATTCCCGGATCATCTTAAGGTTCATAGCTTGCTCACGAGTGAACCCTCTTCTCAACTTATATCGATGAAATCTTTCGAAGATCTGATGATCTGTAAAACAAGCCACCCTTAGCTCTGTATCTATAAATCCTTGATGTATTGATTTTGTAACTGGATTAAACTGAACCTTAGCCTCAAGGTCCTCAAATATTGCGTAGAAGCGCTCTATCTGTTTTGCACTTTCTGTAAATAGATAATTCTCAATACCTTCTTTCTCTTTCAACTTTAGGTCATCAATAAAGAGATCAAAACTTCTATTGAAACTTGGCTGTGGTTTTCCTTGAAAACTTACTTCGTGATCATACTTCTTTAAGAGAGTTGATTTTTTCGAAAAGATGATTGAATGCTCTTCGATATAAGAAAGCAGATCACCTGGTAGTATAAATGCTCTGTCTTTAAATATTTCTTTAAGCAAGGCATTTTCCATGGCGAGCATGTCCTTTGCAAATTCCTCTGCTTTTTCAAAACACTTATTCAACTGATCAACCAAGAAATCAGCATCCTTGATCCAGATCAAAGTATCCTTAGGAAAAACCTCAAAAAGAGGTACCTTTTGTTCAGGAGTAAACTGTCCCGTTACATTTGGAATAATAGCCACTTTGCTGATGGACCTAATAGACATTTGATCACCTGGATTGAACATCCGTAAGCTCTCTACCTCTTCATCAAAAAGCTCAACTCGATACGGCCACTCATTTCCAAAAGAAAATATATCCACAATACCACCTCTGATCGAAAACTGACCAGGCTCATAAACAAAGTCTACACGATCAAATCCATACTCTATCAGAACCTCCAAGATTGTATCAAGATCGAGAGACTCCCCGACTGCTATTTCTATCTTCTGACCTTCGATAAGTCTAGGATCAACGACTTTTTCAAATATAGCTTCTGGATAAGTGACAATGATCTCACCTGCATCAGGATTCAGATTCATTCTATTGATCGCCTCTGTTCTTTGAAGCACATTGTGCGCATCCAGTTCATCAAATTGTAGTGGACGCTTAAAGGAATCGGGAAAAAGAGATACAGCTCTATCTTCACTTAAGTTATCTAAAGTATTCTGTAGGTATGCCGCTTCTTCTTTGTCGGTAGAAATCAATACATGATTGCGATATCCTTGCTGCTTTAATCCCATCAGGGCAAAGCATTCTTGAGCTCCTACCATTTCGGTAGAAAGTATGCGACTGGGTTTGTCTGAAGCTTTAAGCTTCTCGATGATACCTGCTACTCTACTGTCATCTCGATACGCTTCAAGCAGGCGTTTGAGATTATCCACGACGTAAAGATAAGGCTATCTTATGTCCTTTTGATAGCGAATGGAAAAATATGAATGCTGGGTTTAATTAAATCCTGAATCAAATCTGCCTTAAGACATCAGCCATGCCTTGAAAGTATCATAGTCAGTATCTAAGCTCTCTGCTACTTTCTTGCGGTCACTCAGTTCTGCCAAGCGCTCTGGCACATATATCTCTCCAAGTATAGGCTCCATGACTGGCAAGAACTTAGCAGGATGTGCAGTCTCTAATATCACTACGTTACTATTAGGATGATCTGCCTGATATGCCTTAGCTGCCAGGTATCCAACTGCACCATGAGGATCCATCACATAATCAAACTTATCATAGATCTCCTTTATAGCAACTCTCGTGACATCATCATCGTAAGCATAACCAACAATGTCGCTTTTCATGTCACCCCATATCTGACCATAGAGGTCTTCCATTCTTCTAAAATTAGAAGGGGCACCTACATCCATTGCATTGGAGATAGTTGGGACTGATGGGCGTGGGTTGTATTTTCCATTTTCCAAATACTCAGGAACCACATCATTAGCATTTGTTGCTGCGATGAATTTAGATACAGGAAGCCCCATGCGCTTGGCTAATAACCCAGCCGTGAGGTTTCCAAAATTTCCAGAAGGAATACAGAAAACAACTTCTTCTTTGTTTTCTAATTGTTTGTATGCCTCGAAGTAGTAGAAACTTTGAGGGATTAGTCTTGTGATATTGATAGAGTTGGCAGAGCTTAACATATAGCGCTCATTGACTTCTTTATCTAAAAAAGCTTTTTTAACTAAGGCTTGGCAGTCATCAAATGTACCATCTATCTCAAGCGCAGTTATATTTTGACCCAGTGTAGTCAACTGCTTTTCTTGCAGCGGGCTTACTTTACCTGAAGGATAAAGTATGACAACGTCAACATTGTCAACACCCAAAAATCCTGCAGCTACTGCTCCTCCAGTGTCACCACTTGTAGCCACAAGAATGGTCAACTTTTTTTTATAGTCAGCAGCAAGCTTCGACATGACAGCCGCCATGAACCTCGCTCCAAAATCTTTGAAGGCCAAAGAAGGACCATGCCATAACTCAAGAACTTGAAGCTGATCACTAAGAGATACAACTGGAGCTTTAAAATCAATAGCGCTGTTGATCAAAGAATCTATAGTCGCATCATCAAAATCTTCTGACAAATAAAACTTTGAAATTTCAATTGCAATCTCTTGAAAAGTCTTTGAAGATAGATCATTTATAAAAGATGCATCCAAAGCAGGAATAGATGTTGGCATGTATAGGCCATTATCAGGTGGAAGGCTTTGTAACACTGCAGTCTTTAGGTCAACAGTGTTTTCTTTATTTTTTGTGCTATAGAATCGCATACGTTTCTAGTCTTGAATCTTCTTCTAATAAGTGTTCTTACATTTTGTAAGCACCGGTCGTGTTGACTTGTGAGATGTAAGTGCGTGCATTGATCTGACGATCCGCTAAAAACTTTATGATTGCTTCAGAAGCATTTTCTGCAATAAGAGAATTCATAGCAAAACCAAACATGCTCGGACCTGCACCACTTATCGTATAGTTCATCGCTCCAGATTCTAAAGCGATCTTTTGCAAATCATGAAAGTGCGGAATCAATTGGGCGCGTTGTGGTTCAATCACATGATCAGTTAAACTCCTGCGCATCAATTCTAAGTCTGATTTATATAGACTTGCTACAAAGGCTGCAATATTTCCAGTCTGACTTATCAGCTGAGTTAATGTTACATCACTTGATAAGACGGCACGTGCATCTTTAGTAAGTATTTCTATCTCAGGATAAATAACAAACACTGATAATGCTCGAGGTGCAGGAAGCTTGATAAAATCAAAGGTGGCATTATCTCTTATGAGCACCATACCACCTACGAGAGATGGGATTACATTGTCTCCATGTATAGCTCCATCCGCAGCACTTTCTCCTAAAACAGCAAATGGTGCTAATGCTCTTTTTTCCAAAGGACATCCCAGCAATTCGTTCACTGCCATCACACCTGCCGCTGCACTGGCTGCGCTAGAACCCATACCACTACCAAATGGCATCTTCTTGTAAATCTCTATTTCTATTGAAGTTTGCTCTTCACCAAGGTGCTTTAACAAGGCGATTGCTCCCTTAGTGGCAGTATTTTTCTCAGGATCTCGTGGTAATGACTTTTTAGTACCATGAACACCGATGATACTAACACCAGGTGTTGATCCAAATCGAGCTCTTATTTCATCTCCTGGCTTATCTATTGCAAAGCCCAGAATATCATATCCTATTGCCACATTGGCTACTGTAGCTGGGGCAAATACTCTTACAGCGTGTTGGGACCTCTTAGTCATCTTAAGTGTTAACCACAAAAATAGTTCAAATTGCGTGCCGACCGTTGCTTAGAAGAGTTATTATCTCAGACGGCTAATTGTCAATTGCTAAACCATGAAGTAGAATCTGCTATAATCAATAGTCCATAATGATTAATAACTTACGGTTGCTATGAAGTATATATGGTTGATATCCTTTGTTATTTCAGTGATTCTTGATCTATATCAGGTCTATGTCTTCGGTGAATACAGATACATCACGAAGCCAGCTATAATGATTTCGCTTGGTCTATACTATGTATATCATATTTCAAGTCTCAAAGCCGACAGCCTCAAATGGCTCTTTTTCATCGCTTTAATAGCTGCGTGGTTAGGAGATGTATTCTTACTTAAGGATGACTTCTTTCTGTTTGGATTAGCCGCTTTCTTAGTGATGCAGTTGATCTATAGCTATTGTTTTTGGAAAGATCGATTAGTTACCCAACCTACATATGTATACTTAGGAATACTGCTATTTACCATTGGGTTAGTAGCTGCGGAGTTATGGCATTTGCTTGAAGATTTGAAAATTCCTGTCTTGGTTTATATGACAGCTATTGGATTGATGTCTATTACTGCTTTTGCAAGGGACCGCAAGCTTAGTGGATACTGGCTTGTTTTTATCGGGACCTTACTATTCATCATTTCAGATACGGTCTTGGCATTACATCAGTTTACCGAAGTTCATTTAGGAAGCTTAACTGTGATGTTCACTTATACCGCAGCCCAATTGGCTATAGTCCATGGTTATATTTTAGGCCATACGAAGGAAACGAATTGATGAACTCAATAGCCGTCATAATTCCTGTTTTTAACAAAGCTATCTATTTAGATAGATGCATTCAGTCTATGATCTTACAGCCTGAGCTAGCGGACATATGCATCATAGATGATGGGTCGACTGACGGATCCATTGACATCATAAAATCATATCTGAGTCAAGATATTCGAGTTCGGTTGCTCCAACATGACAATCAAGAAAATAGAGGAAGATCTGCTTCTCGGAATCTCGGCATCAAAAGCACCTCTTGCGAATGGATTAGTTTCTGTGATGCAGATGACTATTATGAAGAGGGCAGATATAAAGCCTTTTGTGCGAGTGGCAAAGACCTAATAGATGGCACTCATGAAGTAGTCATGTCAAAATATACTGATGATAAATTCCTAAAAGCTGTTGACTTAAAAACAGCGGCCCCGATTAACTTGGAAACACCAAAAGATCTACAAAACTATCTTATCGCTCATAGAGAAGAACGCATATCCATCATAAGTCTAATTATAAAAAAATCAAGAATAAAAGAGATTGGTTACTTCGATGAATCTCTTGAATCAGGAGAGGATACCGACCTAATATGGAGATTAGCAGGAACCTCGAAGCTCAAGTATATAAACCAAAACCACCCAAAAGTGATCAGGCGAGTACACCATGAAAATTCGTATCAAGACAAAGAAACTTTAAATCGAAGCAGGTTTATATTTTATAAAAAGTGGAAGGTTTTGAAAGATGGTCTCAATCTCTCTAAGGAAGCTCAAGAAAGAATAAACTCTTCTTACAACTTCTATGCAGAAGAAACAAATCAATCGAAGATTCTAAAGGCAAAAAGAATGGTAAGGAATCTTAAAAAGAGGTTGTTATGACATACTCAGTATAGCTCTGGCTATAAAGATACCGGCCAAGATCGAAACTACTCCAGCTACAATACTAAGTGCCAAATGTCCCAGAGTCGAGACTATTTGATCTCCTTGATACAATTGGACCAACTCGGCGCTAAAGGTTGAAAAGGTGCTAAAGCCTCCACAAAAGCCAGTCATGAGAAGGAGTCGGTGTTCATTTTTCAGTATACCATCGGCATTGAGTCCAATCAAAACACCCAAGATTAAGCAGCTGATAATATTTGCGGTAAGCGTCCCATAATGTCCTTGATTAGAAGACCATAATTGCGAGATACCATATCGGCAAATACTACCAAGTCCTCCACCTATGAAGACATAGAGCAAGAGTCTCATGGTTCTGTACGGAGAACATCCTTGCCCTTAAGATAGATACTCAGATGGATGCACTGAGTTAGGACTAAGGCGATGGCCAAAGCGATAAAAAGAAAAACTGTTGGATTGACATCTTGTAGGCGAAGTGCCAAAACTAAAAATCCAGTATTTGTAACAAGAAGGATTCCTGTAGCCTGCATATGACTTAATCCAACTTGCAATAGCAAATGATGGATATGATTCTTATCTGGTTGAAAGGGTGACTTTCCGTTTATGACTCGTTGACAAAACACTCTTGTTGTATCGAAAGCAGGAAGGATCAATAGCCCAATTGCAATCGTCACTAAAGAGCCAAATGAAGCACCTGAAGCAATCGCGCCTCCTTCGACAAAATGTATCACTAGGACAGAGCACATAGCTCCTAATACAAGAGATCCCGTATCTCCCATGAATATTTTAGATGGAGAGATGTTATATCTTAGAAATGCCAACGTCGCTCCTGCTGTTGTCATCGATAAAACAGCAAAGGCTGTATCGCCTATATAGAAAAACCATGTGCCCAAAACAGCTAAAACGAGGATACTGATACTCGCGCAAAGGGCATCGATACCGTCTATTAGGTTAAAGGAGTTGATCAAGAAAATGAAAAGCAAGGTGGTTATCACATAACTCGCTCCTTCAGACAATTCAAAAATACCAAACAACCCATGGAGACTTGTCAGCTTAATTCCTGCACAGAAAATAATCAATGATACTCCCATCAATTGACCAATCAGTTTAGCCGCTGGTGTGATAGGATCTAGATCATCTCGTGCTCCGACTAAGAATATGATCGTGAGCGCCGCGAAGACATATCTGATCTGATCCATGTTCTCGGATGGGATAAAAAGTAAAGAGATCAGGACAGTGCTTAAAAAGATACCTACTCCACCAAAAGATGGTGTGACCTTATGATGCGCTTTACGATCACAAGGAGCATCTACAATACCTCGTCTAATGGCGATCCTTATGATGCTCGGCATGGCCAGATAGCATACTAAGAAGGCCATGAAAAAGGAAGCAAAAAGCTCTATGATAGTAGTGTCCAGTACTTTAAAATTGAATCAAGACACTAATGTAAATAAATATTATAATAAAGTTTAATATTTAAAGAGCTCTCTACCACATAGAGATATACATTAACATTATGTAATATGAGGATTTAGCCTACTATTTGTGTGATCTACGACAGCACAGAAAGACAAGTCAAAGCATAGCTTTGGCGATCCTATAATTCACAAGCATGTCCATGTTCCTTTATCCATTTTTCATGTAGCTCGTAGGAGGGCATAACTTGGCGAACGATGGACCAATACTTTGGAGAATGATTCATCTCTAACCGATGAGATAATTCATGAACGAATATATAGTCCTGAACATCTGCGGGTGCCAGCAAGGTTTTGGTGGATATATTGATATTACCACTTGTCGAGCAACTCCCCCAGTTAGAGCTATTGTTTTTGATTTTAACGCTCTTTATCTCTTGCTTGAAGTAGTGATTATTGATAGCATGAATCCGATCTGACACTCTTTTCAGTTGATCTTTTGCTATCAATCGTGACATAAGTGTTCTGATCGTCTTTGCGGCAATAGCCTCAGGAAGATCTTGATTGAGGTTCAAAGACATGATATGTCCCTTCAGTTTTCCCGTCGACGTTGCGCGCTCAGATTTTGTGATCTGTAGTACATAATCCTTAAAAGGAGTTTTGACTACATGGCCGTTGACGTATTTCGTAGTTTTAAAACGCTCGATTAACTCAGGCCTTTCGACTATTTGCTTCTTAAGCCATTTAGTCGCCCATTCTCGATAGGAGCTATTAAGAATCTTTGCACCCATTTTGGGTACTCGAAGATTTACTCCTTTTTGAGTTATTGATATTCTGTTGTTGTATCTCCGCTCTTTATAGATAAACACGGGCATTTCGACACCGTCTATATTCCATATTTCTTTGAGCGCTTGAGCCATTTAATTTAGCTATTTGATCTAGCCATGTGCTTTCTCAAATTCAGTCATAACGTCCACAAGTGTCTGAACACCATTGATATCCATCGCATTGTAGATTGAAGCTCTAAAGCCACCAACTGATCTGTGCCCTTTAACACCACTTATATTAGCAGCAGTACAAGCCTCTAAGAACGCTCCAGCTTTTGACTCGTCCTTGATCAAGAAGACTGCATTCATCTTAGAGCGATCCTCAACCTTAGCACGGCCATAGAACAAATCACTTTTGTCAAATGCACCATATAGAAGGTCAGCTTTCGCAGTATTCACTTCGTTCATCTTAGCTACCCCTCCATTCTTCTTAACCCATCTCATTGTAAGCATACTTACGTAAATAGGAAATACTGGTGGTGTATTGAACATAGACTGTTTCTCGATGAATGTGTTATAATTAAACATCGTAGGTGTCTTGCGTACAGGATTAGCAACAAAGTCTTTTTTGACAATGGCCATCGTTACACCTGAAGGACCCATATTCTTTTGAGCTCCTGCATATATGATCCCGAACTTAGACACATCGATCGGTCTACTCAATATATCAGAAGACATATCAGCTACGATAGGTACCCCAACATCAGGAAAGGACTGAAACTGAGTGCCATAAATCGTATTGTTACTCGTCAAGTGGACATACTTAACATCAGAAGGAACATCAAAACCCTTTGGTATACTATCGTAACCAGCTTCCTTACTACTTGCAAGGACATTGACATTGCCATACATCTTAGCTTCCTTAATCGCCTTAGCAGACCAAGTACCTGTATCCACATATCCAACTGTCTCTCCTTCTCCTAAGAGATTCATTGAGCTCATAGCAAATTGTGTGCTTGCTCCACCTTGAAGGAACAACACCTCATATCCTTCAGGAACTTGAAGTAGTTCTTTAGCCAGAGCCATCGCTTCGTCCATAACGGCTTGAAACTCCTTTGATCTATGTGAGATCTCAAGGATACTCATTCCTATCCCCTGAAAATCTTTAACTGCCTCCGACGCTTCCGCAAATACTTCCTTTGGTAAGATGGCTGGACCTGCACTAAAATTGTAAACTTTCAATTCCTTTTCCTTTTATCAATGATGAATTATAATGAATGTATGGTGATGCATTCTTCTAATAAGACGCAAAAATACATTAGTGTTCTATTATATGTATTCTTATTTCGAAAATGTGACTAAGTTCTTTCCTGTCATAAGTAAAGACGCCTTAACACCCATTAAACTGAGCAATGTAGTCGCTATATCTCCTAATTTACCTTCAGAAATGTACGCTTCGTTAGCCCTATTAGAGACATATATGACGGGGACTGGATTGGTCGTGTGAGCTGTATGCGCTGTACCATCTTCGTTAATCATGATATCTGCATTCCC
The DNA here is from genome assembly GCA_938039305.1 of uncultured Saprospiraceae bacterium. Classification (GTDB taxonomy): domain Bacteria; phylum Bacteroidota; class Bacteroidia; order Chitinophagales; family Saprospiraceae; genus JAJRXG01. The sequence continues at coordinate 6,257 of CALHUZ010000351.1, read as the reverse complement.
ATGATCAGCGATAACTATGACTTCGTAATCTTGATCCATTGAACTCTTGATCAATCTATCTAGACAAGTATCTACTACTTCACAAGCTCTTTTAGCTGCTTCAAAATCGCCAGTATGTCCCACCATGTCAGCGTTAGCATAATTAAGACAGATGAAGTCTGGCGGGTTATTATCTATTCTTTCGCATATTGCATCAGTGATGGCCACTGCTGACATCTCAGGCGCTAAGTCGTAAGTCGCAACTTTAGGCGATGGAACCACAATTCGATCTTCTTTCTCAAAAGGTTCTTCTCTTCCCCCATTAAAAAAGAAAGTTACGTGCGGATATTTTTCTGTTTCAGCAATCCTTACTTGACTTAACCCAGCTGCGCTTATCACTTCACCTAAAGTCTCAGACAAATCGTCCTTCTCGTATATCACATTGATGTTTTCAAAACTCGCATCATAACTCACCATGGTAACCATATGCAGCGGTACCTTCTTGAGACCAAATTCAGGAAAGTCTTCTTGAGTCAATGCTCTAACTATCTGCCTTGGCCTATCAGTCCGGTAATTAAAAAACAATAAAACGTCATCTGGATGAATCAAACCCTGCTCATCCAGAACCATCGGTTCTATAAATTCGTCTGTTATTCCTGCTTCATAAGATGCCTTAAGAGAGGCCTCGACATCATCAGTCTTTGTACCAACTCCATGGATCAATAGGTCATAAGCCTTCTTAATGCGCTCCCATCTCATATCGCGATCCATCGCATAATATCTACCCACAAGGGTTGCTATCTCAGCCGGGGTGTCGAAAATGGCCTCTTGAAGTTCTGTGACATAATCTACTCCACCTCTTGGCGCAGTATCTCTACCATCTAAAAAACCGTGGATATATATTTTCTGAATACCTGCATCTGCTACTATGTGACATAGTGCTTTAAGGTGTTCTATATGTGCATGTACACCACCGTCGGAAAGAAGTCCCATCAGATGTATGGGCTTATCATGATCTTTAGCATACGCTATAGCATCTTTAAGAGCTGGCATACTTGCGAGTGTGTTTTCTCTGATGGCAAGATTGATCCTTGCTAGTTCTTGATAGACTACTCTTCCGGCACCAAGGTTAAGGTGTCCCACTTCACTATTTCCCATTTGGCCTTCTGGTAGCCCAACTTCTTCTCCGTAAGTAGTAAGTGCTGCGTTGGGATACTTATCCATGAGATTGTCAAAACAAGGCGTATTAGCTTGTCTTATAGCATCCACTTCAGGCCTTTCACCTAATCCCCACCCATCAAGGATGACCAACATTGACTTTTTTGTACTCATACTTTTTTCTATAAAATGACGACTGCAAAGATAGCATAATCACGTTCCAGACATCTTTAATAACTCATCATACAATATTTGGCGAAAGCCATATCGTTCTTTAGGCCTACTTACTGAATCCAAAACACAAAGGCCTATAAGCGCACACTTTACGATTAATCATTTAAGCGAACTAATAACTCATTCACTCAAAACCCTTAAATAATGATCTTCACAAGTGCCCTTTTGATATTGCTATCTGCACCTATTACTTCAGATGCATATGTTAATTACCAAGAACTAACGAACCAATTAAACGGTAGCGTCGAGTGGATCGATGAAAATGGAAGTTCTCAGTTAAGTAAATCCGATGCCAAGCGACTCCTTCAAAAATTTGCAAAAGGACTGAGCAAAGAATCTTACTCTGTCCGTCATAGTAGTGAATGGAAAAATGACAAGTGCTTTAAGATAATCCAGCTCAAGGGTCACGATCGTGGATATCGCGTCTTTTTTCAATGCGCGATTAATCATAAGTCGGAACCAGTAGTGACTAAAGTCAAAGTGAACAAAATCTAACGAATAATTATAGAAGATGGACTATGACTTTTCAAGAACACCCATACTGAAAAGGGCATAATCATACTTTACTGGATCCGCAGCATCAAGTAATCTGAGCTGAGAAGTGAGCTCTTCAACCGCCCTCCAATCCGTTTTATCTCGCTTGAGTAACCCTAAGTGTTTTGAAACTTTGAAAACATGCACATCTAGCGGAATCATAAGATCTGCTGGAGAAATAGTATCCCAAATACCGAAGTCAACCCCAGAATTATCCTTTCGAACCATCCATCTTAGAAACATGTTGAGCCTCTTACAAGAACTCTTTCTTGTCGGAGTGCTCACGTGCTTTCTTGTTCTTTCTAATTTGTCAGGCAGTGCAAAGAATGTATTATGAAAACTGGTCAATCTTGCAGCTGTGTCCTTGCCTTTAAAAGCATCTTGAAGTGAATCATGACGACTATAGTAGTCTTTAAAGAATGAGACGAAGTAAAGTGTATCATCGGGCTGAAAAGTCCGATGCTTAAAAGCTAATAGAGCTTTGAGGTCAACATCACTATGATTCATGATAAAATCATATGGCGCATCATCCATCATCTCCATCAAGAGATTAGCCTTATTGATTATGGTTTTACGCTGGCCCCAAGAAAGCATAGCTGTCCAAAATCCAGATATCTCAATATCCTGTAGCTTATGATATCGATGAGGTATACTTATCGGATCATCCTTAATGAATGACGGTTGATTGTATAATTCAACCTTCTGATCTAATATTAATTTGAGTGCCTGTCGTGACTTATGAGTCAAGAGTCTGCTTGATTTCAACTATCTCGTATGACTCAATGAGGTCATTCTCTTTGATGTCATTAAAGTTCTTAATGAGGATACCACACTCAAGAGCATTCTTAACTTCTTTGACGTCATCTTTAAATCTCTTCAACGTACCAATCTCACCTTTCACTCCTTCCTTAGTCGGATAGATAACAATACCATCACGTATCACTCTTACATGATTGTTACGCGCGATGACACCACTTGTGACAAGACATCCACCAATAGATCCAAGCTTACTAATCTTAAAGACTTCTCTGACAACAGCCTCTCCTCTGACGCGCTCTTCCTTAGTAGGTTCAAGCATGCCTTCTATCGCAGATCGGATCTCATCAATAGCTTCATAGATGATAGAGTATGTCTTAATCTGTACTCCTTCTTTTTCAGCTAAGCCTCTAATGATACTTGATGGCCTCACTTGGAAACCTATTATGATCGCATCAGATGCTGATGCAAGAAGTATGTCTGATTCTGCTATAGCGCCAACAGCCTTGTGGATTACGTTCACCTGAACGCTCTCTATAGACTGCTTGATCAATGAGTCTGAAAGTGCCTCTACAGATCCATCAACATCACCTTTTATGATAAGATTAAGTTCTTTAAAGCTACCTAAAGCAAGTCTTCTACCTATCTCATCGAGACTGATTCTCTTACTCGCTCTATTCGTTTGCTCTCTTGCTATCTGCTGTCTCTTCGATGCTATCTGTCTCGCCTCCTGATCACTATCTACTTGCTTAAACTTCTCTCCTGCCTGTGGAGCTCCATTCAATCCTAATAGTAAAACAGGTGTTGATGGTCCAGCTTCTTTGATTCTACTGTTCTTCTCGTTGAACATCGCCTTTACCTTTCCAGAGTATTCCCCTGCAACGATAACGTCACCTATCTTAAGTGTTCCGTTTTGAACGAGCATTTTAGTCGAGTATCCACGTCCCTTATCAAGAGAAGCTTCTATAACTGTTCCTAAGGCATTTCGTTTTGGATTAGCTTGTAGCTCAAGTAGATCTGATTGGAGAATTACTTTTTCTAGTAGGTCATCTATTCCTAACCCAGTCTTAGCTGAAATATCCTGAGATTGATGAGGTCCACCCCACTCCTCTACGAGAATTTTCATGCCACTGAGCTCTTCTTTGATCTTAGTTGGATTCGCTCCGTCTTTATCTATTTTATTTATGGCAAAGACCATAGGAACTCCTGCCGCTTGCGCGTGACTTATGGCTTCCTTCGTCTGTGGCATGATTCTATCATCTGCCGCAATTATAATTATAGCAACATCTGTAACCTTAGCACCTCTGGCTCTCATGGCCGTAAAGGCTTCGTGACCCGGTGTATCTAAGAAAGTAATGCGCTTGTCTTTAACCTTCACTTCGTAAGCTCCGATATGCTGTGTGATTCCACCTGCTTCACCATCGGCAACATTAGCACTTCGGATATAATCCAAAAGTGATGTCTTACCATGATCTACGTGTCCCATCACAGTGACAATCGCAGCTCTTGGTTCTAAGTCTTCTGGTGCATCAACAATTTCCTCGTCTTCTTCAGATTGCTCCTCTGCACTTATAAACTCGATATCTTTTTTATACTCAGCAGCTACAAGCTCAATGATTTCTGCATCAAGGCGCTGATTGATCGATACAATCACACCCATGTTCATACATGTCATGATGATATCTGTAGGCTGTATATCGAGTAGACCAGCAAGCTCAGACACAGAAATAAATTCTGTTACCTGGATCTTTTCGTACTCAGCGAGCATCTCTTCGATCTCTTGCTTTTCCCTTTTATTGTCTCTATTGTCTCTACGGATTTTCTGGCGTTTATTCCCTTTTCCACCCGAGATCCTAGCCATCGTGGCTTTGATCTTATCTTCTATTTCTTTAGCAGAAACTTGTTTTACTTCATCACTTCTTCTCTTGCCTCCAGTCGTGCTACCGCCTCTCTTCTTTTGATCTCCTTTGAAGTTGTCTGCTGTAATTTTTTTACGCTTACGCTTACGCTTCGGCCTATCGTCCTCTGCCTTCTTAGTATCTTTTTTAGGCTTCTCCTTTAACTTAGAAGCGTCTATTTTACCCATTATTTTAAGGCCCTTGAGCTGAGGAGTCTTAGCTCTCACCATCTCTTCTGGCTCTGGACGCTTAATGTTATTCTCAACAGGAGCTGCTGCAGCTGGAGGAGGAACAACTTTCTCTTCTTTAGGCTTAGATACAGTTTTAGCTTTCGCGGGTTTGGAAGCTGTCAGGTCTATTTTGTCAACAACTTTTACGCCTATCTTAGGTCCTTCTACTTTGACCTTTTCTGGTGCTGGTTTTTCTTCCTTCTTTGGTTCGGGTGCTGCTTCTTTCTTTGTCTCTGCTACTTCTATCTTTGGTTCGGGTACTTCTTCCTTCTTTGGCTCCTCAACTACTTTCTCTGGTGTTGCCTCAACTACTGGAGTTTCTTCTACAACAGCAGGTGGTGGAGGTGTTGCTTCCACAACTTCCACTGGTGGTGGTGTCGGTGCTGGTGCCGCAGGAGGAGGAGTTGGTGCTGGAGGAGGGGTAGGCGTAGAAACTTCACGGACTAACTGCTCTTCTTGAGGCAGTCTTGTTCCTATGACAAGTTTGTCAGCTTTCTCTTTTTCTTCCTTAGAGTTACTGTACTCCAGAAGAAGTAAGGCATGCATAGCCTCGTCGATTTTAGCCGTTGGCTTATTTTCAACTACGATACCCTTACTACCTAGAAACTCTACTATCGTAGCAGTTCCTACATTTAATTCCTTGGCTATTTTAACCAATCGTTTTGCCATAAACTCTATGTGCGTTATCTAACGGATGCACCAAGCATCCTACAATCTTTTCTATGTCTACTCTTCAAATTCTGCACTCAATACTTTAAGTACATCTTGAATTGTCTCCTCTTCTAAATCTGTTCTTCTATTCAGCTCTTCAACACTTAAGTTAAGTACACTTCTTGCAGAATCACAACCGATATTTTTCAATTCGTCTAAAATCCAGACTTCTATTTCATCAATAAACTCATCGAGATCAACATCATCTATTTCTTCATCAGTATCTCTATAGACATCGATTTCAAAACCAGTTAATCTACTTGCTAACTTAATGTTAGAACCTCCACGTCCAATGGCCAAAGAAACCTGATCTGGCTTCAAGAAAACTGCCGCGGTCATTTTTTCTTGGTTCAAGTTAATACTTGTGATCTTAGCAGGCGTAAGCGATCTCTGAATAAAAAGATTAATGTTAGTGGTATAGTTCACTATATCAATATTCTCATTTCGTAGTTCTCTTACTATGCCATGAATCCTTGATCCTTTCATTCCGACACATGCACCTACAGGATCTATCCTGTCGTCATATGACTCTACTGCTACTTTAGCTCTTTCTCCAGGAATTCTAACAATGTTTTTAATTGTTATCAGACCATCTTCTATCTCCGGAACTTCTTGTTCCATCAACTTAGCTAAGAAGTTATTATCTGTTCTGGATACAATGACAGCTGGATTATTATTACGCATATCAACACGCTTAATCACCCCTCGGACCATGTCACCCTTCCTGAAAAAGTCTCCTTTTATCGTTTCATTTCTT
>CALHUZ010000350.1 GCA_938039305.1 uncultured Saprospiraceae bacterium | reverse complement strand
AACTATCTCTATAACAGTGTGTTACAGATGTCTCTCCGCGTGATAAGAAGAACGGACAAGCGGTCCACTCTCTACAAAGCTAAATCCTCTCTTCATACCTTCTTCGTGATATAAAGCGAATGTATCCGGGTGTACAAAATCTGCCACTTCTAAATGCATCTTAGTCGGCTGTAGGTACTGACCGATCGTAACGACATCACAATCATGCTTTATGAGGTCATCGAGGATTTTCATCACCTCGTCTTTTGTCTCGCCGAGGCCTACCATAAAACCCGACTTAGTGCGCTTACCTGCTGCCTTTGTCCTTTTGATTTGCTCTAAACTTCGATTGTATTTCGCTTGAGGGCGTACTAATCTATATAGACGTTCTACTGTCTCCATGTTATGAGAGACGACTTCTTGGCCTGCGGAAATCATGCGATCCAAAGCTTCCCAATTAGCTTTAGTATCTGGAATCAATGTCTCGATAGTCGTTGTCGGCGACAACTCCTTCGTCAGCTTCACAGTCTGATGCCATATTTCTGCACCTCTATCCTTGAGTTCATCTCTATTAACAGATGTAATCACGGCATGCTTCACTTGCATCAACATGATGGCTTCAGCCACACGTCTTGGCTCATCTTCATCGTATTCAGGTGGTCTTCCAGTTTTAACTGCACAGAATGAGCATGATCTTGTACAGACATTACCTAGTATCATAAATGTAGCAGTGCCCGCACCCCAGCATTCGCCCATGTTAGGACAATTACCACTTTGGCATATCGTATTCAGTTTGTATTCGTCGACAAGTCTTCGGACACGCTTATAGTCTTCACCAATCGGTAGTTTTACCCTTAACCAATCAGGCTTACGCACTTTCGCCGTTTTTGGCACTTCATTTACAATCGGGAGTTCGACCACTACTTTAGTTTATAGGTGATATGCTTACAAAACTGCAAAATGTCTGCGATAGTTCACAGTATCTCTACAATAAGAATAAGGATAATAACTCTGGGGAGATTGGAGAGACAGTAAGACTCAGTAAATTCAGGGTGTTAGATCACGATTCTCCGATCCTCTTTCGAGAACCAAACTGAAACGCGAGATAGATCTTAAAATAGTAAAAGCTATTACTAATACCTTCTTGTTCTATCATCAGAGGGATCTTTCTTGGAAATATATCAAACATGATACCTGTCTCGAATGCCTTAGCTTTAGCCTCAAAGGCACCAAGAGCCCAGTGCATGCCAACTTTACCATGTAGACCTACAGTTGGCGTTATGGAAGACCAACCTTGAAAAAAACCTGCCCCACCATATATGAATCTATCATCAAGAAAGTCTTCTCGATTCTCTTCAGAGTATAAGATGGTCTCAAGCGTACGAGAGATAGAATTGTTATCGTCGACCCGTATCACCTCGAGCGAATATGGCTTAAGCAACCCAACAGTGACTCCTCCTTCGTATATCAATCCAACAGCCAAGCCTCGACGACGCGTTTTCTCTGACAAATACCTCTTCTCACCATAAGAATAACGCAAGGTGAAAAACTGGTTTTGCTTACCATAAACAAATGGCGAAGAGATACGCTCTCCTGTCACACTCTGATTGCGATTCGTTCTTCTTTCTCGAGGATCCTTTATGTATCCTATCTCGAAGTTCTGATAGCTTGTACGATAGTAACTCTTCAGCTTACCTTTCTTGAATCCAAGCGTAAATCCCTGTGTGTGAATCCGTCCTTCATACAAAGTCTCAAAATCATAAACAACTCCCTTCAAGTTATAGTCTATAGGTTTTGGCTGAAACACAGTTTGAGCATCTATAACTTGGCTTGCAAGTAGCAGTATCAAAAGAGTAAGATATGTGCAGAGTAGCTTCTTCATTAATTTAGGAAGGTAAAACATATTTTACAACCCGACTATATCATAAGAACGATTTAAGACCGACAATGTTGATCTTACATACTATATCTATCTTGGCGACATCGTGGCGACAGTATCGATCATATCAGACATCAGATCCGAAAGGCTCAATTATGTATGCGAAGTCATCTTCTCAGGATTGCTTGGAATCAGTCATGAGATAGTCTCAACTGACACTGAAAGAAGTCAAGGAATACAGATTTTTTATACTTCTCAAGACAGACGATTAAAGGGTGAAGGTCATAAGCTCTGGATACCAAGATGTATTCTTCTTGGAGAGACAACAATCAGATCACTTGACGTAAATGTTCTTCAAAGTGATGGACTTCCTATTTTAACATTTGATGAAAATCGTGAACAAAGGAAAACGGGAAAGGATGATCTCTCCTGTTTTGACTTTGATCTATTTGCTATGGTTTTCTATTTGATTAGCCGATATGAGGAGTATGAGGAGAGAGGTCAGGTGCAAGAAGAGAGGAGCCAAGAGTCAGGTGAAAGAAGGGAGGAGACGACAAACGACGGCATATCAGAAAACAGGCCATCAAGCCAAAAGAAGGACAAATACGGTAGATATATCAGTAGTAAGAGTATAGCGTTCAAATCAGGTTTTTTACAACTGCCGCTTATTGACCTTTGGGTTGCTCGCCTTGCGGAGTGCATCAATGAGAGCTATAATCAACAGTTCCAAATCACAAATCAAGGTCGCAATGAAATGACGCTTGATATCGACATGCCATACGCTTATCGACATAAGGGATGGAAGGCCTATGCCGGAGTTATAAAGGATATAGCGAAAGGACAATTGATTAATATAAAAGCTCGAGCTACCTATACAACTAAGGGAGTTGATCCATTTGATACGTACGAATGGATAAAGGCTGAGTGCGCGAAACGTAGTATCAAACCACACTTCTTCATCCTCAATAAATATCAAAAGCCAGATGATGAAAATCACATAGCGAATAGCGAACAGCTATATGAACTAGTACGTGAATTATCACAATGGTCCGATATCGGAATACACCCCAGCTTAAGTGCAGGCGCCAATCTGAAAGAAGTAAAAAAAGAACTAAATCAGCTTGAATCAGGAATTAACAAAATGATTACCAAGAGTAGGCAACACTTCCTTATGCTAACACTTCATGAAACATACAAGACACTGATAGCATCCGGGATCACAGATGATTATAGCATGGGGTATCCAGATCAGATGGGATTTAGAGCAAGTACCGCACGGCCATTCTTATGGTATGATCTTGCCTCTGAAAAGACGACAAAACTTACTATTCATCCATGTATCACTATGGATGTGACTATGCGATACTATCTAAAACTACCTCCCGCAGCAGCTATCGAAGCTTGCAATGAAATGATAGCAGCCTGCCGATCAGTTTCTGGTACTTTCTCGGTGATATGGCACAACAGTAGCTTATCAGATGCATATGGATGGGGCCCTTGGAAGGAAGTATTTATACATTTACTGAATAACACTACAGCGCAACCTTATGGAGACACTTAGTCCAACATTCATCTTGCTCATCATTGGCGCCTACTTTTTGGTATTGATAGGAGTATCACTTGTGACTAGTCGAGGAGCTAATAGTGACACATTCTTTCATGCGAACCGTAAGTCGCCTTGGATATTGGTAGCCATTGGCATGATCGGAGCGAGTCTCTCCGGAGTGACACTCATCTCTATACCAGGTGTGATCGGCAAAGGTGGACTCAATGAGAACTTCTCTTACATGCAAGCAGTGATGGGCTACTTAGTAGGCTACTTTGTCATTGCTACTGTGTTGATGCCGATCTATTATAAATATAACTTGACCACCATATATGGATATCTGAAAAAACGATTTGGAGTAGTGTCTTATAAAACCGGTGCTGGTTACTTTCTGCTATCCAGGATCATCGGTGCTTCCTTTAGACTATTCTTAGTAGCGTTAGTGCTTCAGGCCTTTGTAATGGAGCCATTGGGTATTCCATTTGAGGTAACCGTAGCGATGGCGATCTTACTGATCTGGGTATATACTTTTCAAGGGGGTATTAAAACCATCGTTTGGACAGACACCCTACAGACGATATGTATGCTTCTGGCAGTCCTTCTGACGATCATTGCGATCTGCAGCCAGATGAATCTTAGTATGGGAGAGATGTGGGGAGAAATCTCAGCAGCTGGGTATAACAAAATGTTCTACTTCGAAGGAGGATGGATCGATGCTAACAACTTCTTCAAGCAGTTCTTAAGTGGTGCACTGATCGCCATAGTCATGACTGGTCTTGATCAAGATATGATGCAAAAAAACCTCACATGTAAGTCGCTCGGTGATGCACAGAAGAATGTATTCACTTTTAGTGTGATACTCATATTTGCTAATCTATTGTTCTTGACACTTGGCGCCATGCTTTACATCTATGCAGCTAAAATGGGCATAGCAATACCTGAAAGATCGGATCTTCTTTTTCCTGAGATAGCATTGAATCACTTAGGACCATTTATCGGCGGTGTATTTATACTTGGCCTTATAGCCGCTGCTTACTCGAGTGCTGATTCAGCATTGACAGCGTTGACGACGTCGTTCTGTATTGACTTTTTAGGATTTGAAGAGAAGGATCGAACAGAAGCACAGAAGAAGAAGACAAGATTGATGGTTCACATTGGATTTTCAGTCATCCTATTCATAGTGATCATAGTCTTCAAAAGCTTAAACAATGATGCCATCATCAATAGTCTATTCACTGCTGCGGGATACACCTATGGACCTATACTTGGGTTATTTGCTTTTGGCATTATGTCTAAGAGACCGATTAATGATCGCTTAGCGATTGTTGTTTGTATAGCAGCACCGCTGTTGACATTCATATTGAATGAGAACTCTGAGGCGTGGTTTGGTGGACTAAAGTTCGGATGGACTTTACTTGCCGTAAATGGAATACTGACTATAATCGGATTAGCGATGATATCAAGAAGTGCTGGATCAAGCGAGGTTTAATGCTTGCATTATAAATATGATGGTGGCTATAAGACTACAAGTTGCTTGTAGACCTTTTCTCCTACCTTGACGTGGAGCAAGTACTTACCCATGGTTAACTCTGGCAATGTCAACTTAAGCTGATGTCTGCCTTCGTGTAGCTCTTGCTCATTCCACAAATGTTTGACCTTCCCCTCGGAATCATAAATCTCAAAACCAACATCTTGAGTTGCCGGCATGGTGATATCTATGTATACTTGGTTGTTATCTTTACTCAGGCGGCTCTTAATTACTACCTCAGATGATGTGATCACTTCTAAAGTATGTGATACATGGGAGAACCCCGATACAGGCAATAATGTAAGCAATATAAAAAGTATACTCAGGGGGTTCATCTATTACTATTGAGAGCGCTAAAGTAGAAAGCGATCTATATCTCTGACCCGATGACTTGTTAAATTATAAAAAATACAAAGATCAGGGTAAGAGACAAATTGAAATTTCTATATAGCTTAGAAATTATAATATGTGTTGTTAAAAGCTAAAATAACTTGAGCGCTTCAAGTATCATTTCTATGCTATCATCACCTTCAAGGCGGCCATCTGCACTAATTGACAATTCGTTTTGATGCAATTCGCATTGAGCGACTATACGAGCATTCAGTCCGCCGAGGGACCAAAGTAGAGACTGCATGCTTTCCTTTCCGCGGGCATTAAAAGGTGTGTAAGTCAAAGCTAATAACGGCTTTCCATCAAGCTCACCGGAAGTCGTTAACCATTCAAGTGCATTCTTGAGATTAGCCGGAATATTGAATAAATAAGTAGGTGTGCTCAGTATCATAGCATCTGCCTCTTTTACTGCAGCTCTCCAAGACAAGACATTAGCAGGCCATGGTGCCTGATCTAATGATGGTTTATAAATAGTTAGTTCAGATACGTCTGGAGCTTTTATAAAATCATATGCTTTAAAGTCGTTTGCAAAATGAACAGCAATCGCATCCAATAGCTTAGCATTAGAAGAATCTTGGGATGGTGAACCTGAAAGCAATAATATCTTCATGAAGAAATAACGCAGCAATAATTCACTTATCGTTTATGTGGGAGTGCATTGAATGCTTTCCTTTTGGTTTCAAGCCATTTATTCATTGCGTTAGAACTTGACATAAGTTTCTGCATCAATTCCATTGCAGCCATATGAGCTGAGTCATTCGCTTCGTACATCTCCATTCCGTGCGCTTTGCTTTGCTCAGCTATCTCTTCAAATGTAGCTGCATGAAACTCTAAGTTGCATGCACCACCTAATTGTTTACAAGTCATCGTTTTCAT
>CALHUZ010000349.1 GCA_938039305.1 uncultured Saprospiraceae bacterium | reverse complement strand
GCAGAAAATTCTTTTATAATTGGAGCGGCGCCATGGGATCCTCAGTTCTTCTTCTTTACAGGAGACCTTGACGATATCAGAATATTCAATAATGAACTGACAAGTATAGAAGTAAAAGCTCTATACTCAAGATGCCCTAGCGCTGGAACTCCGATATATGTGGCTAAGCTATCGTCTGAAGGATTAAATACTGGAACTTCTTGGGACGATGCATTTATAGAATTACAATCTGCCATAGATCTTAGCTGTAGTTGTAGCAATGAAGATGTCTGGGTGGCTGGTGGGACATATCGACCTACCAATGCTGTAGATATTGATAGGGATAATATGTTAGAATTAAGAGAAAAAACTTTCTCCATTGGCGATCATTCTGTAAAGTTGTATGGAGGTTTTTATCGTGGCGCTGAGCGCATAGAACAGAGGAGTCAATATGACCAGACCATATTAACAGGTGATCTCGGCAATGGAAGCGATACAGCTTATCATGTTGTTCACATAAGTAAAATGACGATTGATGAGGGTATGGTCATTGACGGATTCACTATCAGAGATGGAAGGGCGAATGGAATGAGCGAAAACCAAGAAGGGGCCGGAATATTGTTACATGCACTTAGCATTGATAAACCAATTATTAGGAACAATATATTTATCAATAACCATGCATCAGTATCTGGAGGGGCAATCAATGCATCTGCCCAGGGTGCAAGTCTATCAATAAGCAACTGTATGTTTTTATCCAATTTTGCCGAGGGGTCAGGAGGGGCTATTTATAATAATGGGCAATCAGTAAACAGTGAAATATTAAGTTGTTCATTCCATAATAATAGAGCATCTAATGGAGGGGCCTACCACGGCTCTAATTCTTTTCCGAGCGATGTAAGCTTAAGTATTCACAACAGTATATTCTGGGGTAATGTCGCAACAGATCAAGGTAATGAACTATGGTTAGATGGTGGTGATAATGCAACTGTACATCATTCCATCTTTAGTCTGGATGGAATATTTACTAATGGCAGTTCGAATATAGACACTTCTGTGATGTTCTTACATGATGACCCTTTGTTTGATCAAGACTTACAACTTCAAAGTAATTCACCAGCTATCGATATTGGTGATTCCACATATGTATTTGAATGGAGAGATGGCCGCACTAATTTTAGAAATTTGGGTGGCGGTATTGACCTAGGTGCATATGAATCTGGCACAAACTGTCTTAATAGACTTTCCTTTTTCCAACCTGTGACTATGGATGGTATCACTTATGATTATTGGACGGATGAAGACATTTTTACAAATGCTGAGATTATCAACAATAGCAATATTTCATTTAGTCATTTTAAAGGAACAACATTTACCGAAGAGTTTAAGATCGAGAAGGGATCGCAAATGGAAGTTTTTTTGTACGGTTGTGACTAATTATTTGACTGTATAATTTCTTGAGGTATAGTACTCGCAAAAGTAATATCAAGTGTAAGCTGGGCAACTAAACTTTTATCTGAGGTCTCATTCAGGTTTGGTTTTGATTAACATTATGACTTGAGACCTGCTTTATAGTCTAATATGTTCTTGCAACCCTGAATACATCCTCTGAATGTCACATTGCATAAATGTTACATTTGCCAAATTGATTCATCACCTCACCACCTAATCATACTTCATTGATCTTTTACGTAGCTTGTGATACAAGCCTTAACGTATGCAAGACAATCTAAAAATCATAGATCCACATATCCACTTATGGGATCCATATACTACACCAAGATTAATATCCCCGTTAACGAAGCTATTAGGGCGCTTCCCCAAGCTGCTGGATCGAGTAGTAAAGATTGCAATGCCAAAGGCTACGATTGACTTTGTTGGCAAGAGCAAATATGTGTGCTATCCTCATCTACCTGACATCTATCATAGAGACACAGGCAAGTATGAGATAGATGGGTATGTACACATCCAAGCAGGTTGGGTAGCCAAAAAGACATTAGATCTTGTAGGGGAAACTGAGTGGCTGATGACACTTGAAGATAAGCCTAAAGCTATTGTAGCGGAAGCGCGCCTGAGTGATCTGGATACATTAGAGTCGCTACTTGACGCTCACAGTAAGGCCAGTCCATTATTCAAAGGCATTCGTGATATGTTAGCCTTTCATCCTGATAAAGGTGTCATGGACTTTGCACATGATCCCGCACATAATTTTTCAGATCAATTTAAAAAAGGATATGCGCTATTAGGTACACGAGGATTAACTTATGATGCATTTTTATATGCACACCAATTAAAGGATTTTATAAATCTCGTATCTGATATTCCTGATACAAAAGTAGTCTTAGATCATGTGGGTACTCCGATAGCCGTAGCAGGACCACATGGAGGATTAGGTGCATCGCAATTAGAAAGAAAAAAGATCAAAGAAGGATGGTACTCAGATCTGACTACGCTTTCACAAGTGCCACATGTGATGATGAAGTTAAGCGGTTTGATGATGCCTGTCTTGGGATTTGAATTTGAAAAAAGAGAGCAAGAACCAACCGTAAGTGAAGTTGTGGATGCTATCGGTCCTCATATAGAGTTTGCTTTGAAGACATTTGGCGTAGACCGATGTATGTTTGCTTCTAACTTTCCGATGGACAAGGCGTCGTTATCCTATGAGACCTTATACGATGCTTACTTTAAGATAGTTGAAGATTATTCTGATTCCGATAAAGAGAAGTTGTTTAGAACAAATGCTTTGAACTTTTATGGGATAGATTGACAAACAAATCAAATTGCAACATTGGCGAAATCCTTTCTTACACCTGATGATTTTAGTTTTGATTTTTATTGAGATGTTGATTCATTGACTTTCCGCACCCCAATCACCTTATAAACGTTCATCGGTCGATCGACATGTTTTAATTGCACTTCTCCTGCATTTACGAAAGTGAAGTCGCCCTTCACCTGATCATATGCATGAGCAGAAATTATAATCTCATTGTCAGCTGCGATAGCCTCTAATCTTTGAGCGATATTCACAACCGCGCCGATGACAGTGTAATCTAAACGACGTATACTCTCAGAGCCGATATTGCCAGATACCATCTCCCCAGTATTGATGCCTATGGATACTTGAGCGTCGAATGTCTCTTGGTCGCTAGCGGAACTTAGAGCATTGATCTGATCACGGATCTTGAGTGCGCAAGAAGTGGCACTCTTGATATGGTACGCTCCCCTGAAGACCGCCATGATGGCATCACCCATAAACTTGTCTATAAAGCCACCGTGATGGACAATCTCCTTGGCCATGATATCAAAATAACTATTCAATAATGTAACTACGTCGGAAGGGGCTGCTTTTTCACTGTACGATGTAAAGCCGCAAATGTCCACAAACATAACGCTGGCTTCTATGGTCTCGCTTGACATTAATTTCTGATCGTCAGCTTTGTCGCCCATAAAATTGATGACCGAATCATCGACGTACATTTTTAAAATATCATTTTCCTTTAAAGCTTTTACTTGTTGCTCGAGGATTTCACTACGCTGGATGGCTTCTTGCCGTTGAGACTCAGTCATCCTTATAATATGATCAGCCTTATTTGCAATATCACGGTTCACTTCTCTAAAACGCATGGCTAGATATATCAGCAAGGACATGGGGAATATTAAGGAGCAAAATGAAGCCATGATTTGAATACCTGAAAAAGTATTGGAGTTGAAATAGAAGATTGACGATACCAAAATGACCGCTGATATCAATGCTAGAATTAATCCTATGGCCACTATCCAAGCGGATCCTTTTAATTTAGATCTGTGCTTGAAAAGTAAAAAGATGGTTAGCACTATACAAATCATAACGCCAATCTGCGGACGGATCGGCACATCAAGTAATAATGGAACGGCGATGAGACCTAAGGATATATAGAGAATATACTTTTGAACTTTGGTCAGTTGTACCTTTAATATTTTAGTGAGGAGTATAGGCGTCAGAAAGGAGGCGAATGCAAAAAATAGTCTGGTAAGAATTGAATACGCGACCCATGCGTCATATCCTGCACCTTTAGTATTCTTCATCTCAAAGCCAATAGACGATAATGTGAATAACAAGGTAATAGTAGTGATATAACCTATGACAATGTCTTTATCATTCAATAGATAAAGCAAGAAAAAAAACAAAACTAAGAGCACACATAATCCTATTCTTAAAGTGCCAAAGAGGTATCTATGTGAACCGATGAGCGTCATATATCGCTCTACATATCCTGGGCTTTGAAGAGCGATGCCATATGTGCTTTCAAGGTGTCGAGATCTGATATTATCAAATACTATGCTTTCTAATTGATCAACTATATGTAGTCTCAAATCATAAACTACCCCAGATTCTAAATCAATCATCACCGGTTCTTGAGATATGTGAACATAGGGTTCTACTTTTTCACTGTTGTGATCTGTATTGCCAAAAGACGCAATCTTCTCTCCATCCAAATACACATCAGCTGGTGCCCATGAAATATACCTAAACCACCATTGATCAACTTCTAGTTCTTCTGACAATTGAAATCTAAGTCGAAACCATCCATCAAATAATCCCTTCTCATCTACATGATCTGAAGAGATCTCAGAAGGTGCCATACTAACCCACCCTTCTTGTGCGCTCAGGGATTCATCATTAGCAGATTCGCTTGGCAAGTATTGCCACCCTTCATCACTTTCTAAAAGTATCTGCCCACCGATGATATGATCCAATCCGATGTTAGCAACAGTCGATTGAGCATCGGCTAAAAAAGAAGTACAGATCAGGAGGAAGACTCCTATATATCTCATGGACAGTGATTGATGGGTTGAAAATACTGAAAGTATTCAATGAGACATCAATTCTATCCAAAACTATCTTTCAATTAATGTCACGAAGAGCTAGTAGATATCAAGCATACAACACTATGAGAGACAGATCCTGATCACAACCCAAACCGTCTAACAATCTCATCTACATAACTTCCACCCGACCTAACACTTTCCAATACTCTTCCTGCAAAATGAAAAGTATACCTACTCTTAAACCCTTTAGTGATCTCAGAGACATGACTCGAATTAACGATAGTAGATCGATGGATGCGGATGAAAGAATCATTGAGTCGACTCTCCACATCTTTTAGAAGATAATCACAAAACATACTTTCACCCGAAGTGAGGTAAATTTTACAATATTTATCCTCTGCCATAATGTAAGCGATCTTGTTGAGGTCTATCAGTTTGATCTTGTCACCTTGCTTTACAGATATACTGGTACGCTCTTTTGCAGCATTGAATAATTCTGCTAATCTATCCCAGTCTGCTGGGTTGGACTTAATCGGTTGTGTAGTTATTGATTTATATTTTTCAATTGAAGCGAGTAACTGAGACTCATCAAATGGCTTCATCAGATAGTCGATCGCCCATGTCTGAAATGCTTCTATCGCATACTCTTTATAAGCGGTAGTAAAGATCACATATGGCTCATAGCTCAGTGACTTGATCACTTCAAATCCCTTCATGTCTGGCAGATGGATATCTAAAAAAATGAGCGCTGGCTTGAACTCCTCACAGGCCTCTATCGCTTCCCTACCCGTCTTCGATATACATGAGACTTTGATTTCTGAGCTACCCGAGGATAGCATAGATAGTAGCCTATCGATCGCGGGTTGTTCATCTTCTATAATGGCGACATTAATCATCCGCCCGTAATTTATCAGTTTGGATCGATATAGATATATGTTTATCAGGATGATTAGTAAAACTTACATCGTATGCATCATCATATAGCAGCATCAGTTTATCATATACACTCGAGAGCCCATATCCCTTATCTAATGCTTCATCGAAGCCTTTACCTCCATCGTATATCGAAATGACCAAATTAGGATCATCGTAGTTGATCACTAGGCGGATAGATATAGATCGACTTGATTCGCTATAACCATACTTGACAGCATTCTCAACAAGCGGTTGTAGCAAAGATCTTGGTATGGATTGAGATCTTGCTTCATCAGATACCTCAAAGACGTATTCAAGCCTTTCGGCAAATCTTATTTTTTCAAT
>CALHUZ010000348.1 GCA_938039305.1 uncultured Saprospiraceae bacterium | reverse complement strand
ACAAAACCCTCATTACCCAATTTTTCTCCTGACTGTTGCATTTTCCTTAGCTCTAATACCTCAGCTATGCTCAACTCAGTATAAGCAAGATGCTCTCCAGTTTTCAAATATTTTTGTTCTGGAAGAAAGTGTTGAGCTTCAAGCTTCTCATACTGTTTTTCATACTCTTCTTCCTCCCAGTCTTTGGAAAGTATATTCGTGCCAGGGATTCCTTTAACAAAGATGTAGTGCATAGAAATAATCACTGACCATGGAAGGATCGGAAAGAACCACCACATATCAAAAGGATCTGTAACAATGTTAAGCAAAAAGAAAAATCCAGCCATCACCACATAAAGTGACATGTGGATATAAAGTCTTCTTATAGACTTCACTTTTTTCAATGCTTTGATATGTAATTCGTGTTCTGACATGAGCGCAGTATTTTTTGATTTTCTGTAAGTCCTGTTAGATACAGATAACCTCGTCTCTTGAAGAGTGATATCGATGAATCAATTTCATTTTTCGACTAAGAAACAGAACATCACTAAATCGTACTGATATTGTTTAATTCCACCAGACGGCGTAGCCTCTTGTTTTTAGGCTATTGGCGAGCATTTCTTCGAGTTTGGTGGCTCTTGATCGAGTCATTGGATTCATTGGCGCGTAAAGGCTGGGTCTAAGGTATTTGCCATACTTCTCAACTATGGAAGATGAGATCTTATGTCCTTTTTTGCTTCGAGCACCAGTGATGTGCTTTTCGAATCTTTCTTTGGGGTCAAGACTGGTCATGCCTACATACAGACAGCTCATTGTGCCGCGAAAGTGTGGGTTAGCAGCTCGAAACTTTCGACTATCAGTCCATACTTTTTTGCTCAGCTCAATAACGTAGACATTGTGGCTTAGCGTAGCACTCTTTTTTTTGGTTTTTGTTGCCATCTGTACTGATTTGGCTGCAAAAATAAGGCCATGATATGATCGTGTAAATCCACCTCAGTAGGCTTGTGTGTAGAGTGATTCACTCTTGAGAATGAGTTTACAATTTACTGACCTCTTTTCTCTGGCTTGATTTCAAAAGAGTAGCGATATTCTTTTGCAGGTATGGTATACTCTTCATGTACATGTCTTCCCCACGAGTTATCTCCACCTACCCCCATCTGAAGGTGATCGATGTTCCACTGCACAATTGTATCTTCTTCTATGTCTGCGCCATGTTTGAAAGTCACAGGTACAAGTCCAGATGCTGACACAGCGCCATCTTCAGCTGTATTATAATCTAACTCT
The DNA here is from genome assembly GCA_938039305.1 of uncultured Saprospiraceae bacterium. Taxonomy (GTDB): domain Bacteria; phylum Bacteroidota; class Bacteroidia; order Chitinophagales; family Saprospiraceae; genus JAJRXG01. Next base: position 1,814 of record CALHUZ010000348.1, on the reverse strand, counting down.
TTCATTCTAAATGGCCAGGTACTTGTGTTGAGTAATTGATCATCTGTTGATCGCGCTGATAGATTGATATGTTCTGAAGCAACTTGTACCCATCTGACATCTGTCTTGTTGCCAGTTTCTTGAGGCCTTGAGTATCTGTGGTATTGACTTGTAATCTCACTACTGTAAATACCAATTTTACTTCCGCTTTTTCGATCTGCATAAGACTCATCCGGACCTCTTCCGTACCAAGATGTCGTTTTATAATTATCAGGAAGTATGAGATAGAGACCGAGTCTAGGTATGTTCGGAAGACTATCTTGAATAGGCGTAAAGTGATAATCTAATCTCAGTGTGTGATTAGAACTTAAAGTATAGTCTATTTCTATTTTTCCAATTTCATCAGGGAGGACATAGGTGGTTGTGAAGGAAACTCCCTCGTTATTCAATTGAGGAACGTCTTTTAGAGAACTTGTAATCTCATCTTCAGTGAAGTGCCAGATTTTTGCCCATTCTGGCATGTCGTTTCCTAAGTCATTGTCAGTAGGAGGGCGCCAGAAGTTGGGGCGGATTGGTTCTGCTGTGATTAGTTGACCTTCGTGCGTCCATTGTATTAACTTGCCAGTTAGTTCATTAATCTGAAGATGAGTCTTGTTTGTCTTTATGTTAAAGACATTTTCTAATTTAGAAATCACTGGTGCGTTAGGGAGCAATAATTCATTTGCCACAATTCGTTCAGAAATCACAAATTTCTCAAAGCCAACTTCATTATCCGCAGGGATCAAGTCAGTTTGTTCTTTGGTCCTTAAGCTGAATTCAAGAATCAGTTCAGATTCATCTGTGTCTTTTATTTCTTCAATTTTATAGTTTTTGGATGCCTGAGGGCCTATGTTTAGATTGGAGATCAAGCCTTCTTTAACTTTAGCACCGTCTGAAAGTAGACTCCAGACCACTTTATGATTTTCTAAATTTTGAAAGAAGTTCTTGTTGGTGATCTTGATAGTGTTACTGGATTGATTCCATTCAAAATGAACGGGCTGGTAGACTTTCTTGACTTCTGTTAAGTGTGGATGAGGATTTCGATATGGATCGACAAGTCCGTTGTTTAGAAAGTTGCCATCGGTAGGAAGATCGGGATGAAAGTCTTTGCCATAAGCCAAGTATGGTTTTCCATCTTCGTCTATGTATTCTAATGATTGATCAACCCAATCCCAGATAAAACCTCCTTGAAGACTTGGGTATGTCTCTATGATATCCCAGTAGTCTTGAAGGTTGCCGACAGAGTTACCCATGGCGTGACAGTATTCTATGATGATGGCTGGCTTCATAGGGTTAGAAGATGCATAGTCTATCAGCGACTCTGGTCGCGGATACATCGGGCAAAAGATGTCAGTATAATCTTCTAATTCTCCAGGTTCATATTGCACAGGACGCGTTGAGTCGTTCTCTTTTAACCATTGATACATTTGTCTAAAGACTTCTCCGTGACCAGCTTCATTGCCAAGCGACCAGATGATGATAGATGGATGATTGCGATCTCGGAAGTACATGCGCTTGGTGCGATCCAGTTGTGCTGGTAGCCATGACATATCATTGCCGATCTGAGTTTCTTCACTATTAGCAAGCGGGTGACTTTCTACATTAGCTTCATCGATGACGTACAATCCATATTTGTCACAGAGGTCATACCAATATGGATGGTTTGGATAATGACTTGATCGAACTGCATTGATATTATGCTGTTTCATCAGTTTGATGTCCAGCTCCATTGAGGCTTTGGAGACTATGTGTCCAGTATACGGATCTGTCTCATGCCGGTCAACTCCTTTTATATT
>CALHUZ010000347.1 GCA_938039305.1 uncultured Saprospiraceae bacterium | reverse complement strand
TGAATCCTGGAGAAAGCACAACGCAATTTATAGATCGAACCTGCTTTAAAAAAAATGGAATATTCAGATTAGAATACCAGGAACTCTTTGCCTCTCTATTTGATAATTCTGAAAAACATCTACTTATTATAGAAACACTGGCCTCACATCCTCAAGGAATCACAAGAGACGAACTCCTACACAAAACAAAACTCAATAGCGGCGGAGGCACAACTTCGATTCTCGATGAACTCATCACATCTGGTTTTATAAGTACTCAAGTTCCGTACGGCAAAAAGAAAAAGGAACAACTCTACAAAATTAAAGATCATTATATCCTCTTCTATCTAAAATATATAAGAGACTCCTCTACAGCACAAAGCAATCTCTGGACCAGCATTGTCAATAGTCCTTCATATCAAAGTTGGAGTGGACTTGCATTCGAACAAATCTGTCTTGAACATATCGATCAAATAAAAAAAGCACTTCGTATAGAAGGCATCCAAAGCACTCACAGCGCATGGCATACAAGAGGAGATGACACCATCCCCGGAGCACAGATCGATCTGTTGATAGATCGCGCTGACAACATCATCAATCTATGTGAGATCAAATTTTCTAATACTCCTTATACAATCACAGCTGAGTATGCAGGAAAAATGAGACAAAAAATGGCCTCATTCAATCATACGGTTAAACACAGAAAAAGCTTATTCCCTACCATGATCACCTCCTTCGGACTTTTAGAAAATAAGCATAGTCAAAACTTCATCCAACAATCTGTAACCGCTAAAGACTTATTCTAACTTGGTTCTATCCAAGCCATTGAAAAGCAAAGCGACTCTAATCTATCATTACAAAATATGAAAAACATCATCTACACTATCGCACTGAGCATTATCCTCATATCATGTTACAGTTGTAACTCTACAATCAAAGACAAAGGCGACTCTTCCAAAATCTCTGACTTATATCACACAAGTGAAGGCGAAGGCCATCCAATCATAGTGATACATGGCGGACCAGGCCTGGGCGCATCTTACTTAGAAAATCATTTTAAAGAGTTGTCAGCCAGTAATCAAGTCATCTTCTATGATCAGCGAAACTCCGGGCGGAGCACTCTCAATACTGATAGTACCAAAGTCAATCTAAAAGCATTTTTATCAGACATCGATGCCATAAGAAAGAACTATAATCACGATCAAGTCGCCATCCTTGCCCATTCATGGGGAGGACTCTTAGGTATGCAATATGCCCTCTCCTACCCTGAGCATGTGAGTCACTTGATATTAATGAATAGCAACGCAGCCGAAGCCTCGCTTAACAATCAAGCTAACACTAAACTAGCCAACAGAATGAGCGCAGATGATATAGAAGCCAGAACTCAAATCATGAGGACCGAAGCATTCAATAGTCAAAATCCTAAAGCATATGAAGAGCTTATGTCGATAGGATTCAGCTATCAATTTGCCAATCGTAATCTAATTGATGAATTACAATTAAATCTTCCGGAAGACTTTGGAGCGAAGAGTGGGCAGCTTCGACACTTAGTCCCTGATTTTTCTAATTATAATTTCACAAGTGAGCTATCAAATCTTACGATTCCAACACTTCTTCTTTACGGTTTGAAAGATCCACTTACTCCATACGCTCTAAACTCGCTGTCGCAAATCATTCCAAATAATACAATCAAAGCGATAAGCGCCGCAGGACATTTCCCTTTTATAGAGAAGAAATCAGAAACTATAACAGCGATCACAGAGTTTATAAACAAGTAACTACACAAGCACAACAAGTGGCACTCTTTGGAAAAAAGGTTGGAAACATAGAAGGCATCACAGTCTATGAATCTTCAGTCATGGGCAAAGGTCACAACAGTGCAGGAATTGCTCTTCCTGGATATGGTATCGTTGTGGCTCCTGGTGCTTGGTCAAAGAAGCAAAGTGTATATACAGTGCGTCATGAGTTCGGGCATTTTCTACAAGCCCGAAAGACAGGTTGGATCGTATTCTACCTATGCATAGGTATTCCAAGTTTGCTGAGTGCCTGGCTTAAGGGATTTGGAAAAGGGCACTCCAACTTCTGGACTGAAGTATGGTGTAACCAACTGGTTAAAGAGTACTTTAAAGACGATGACTGGCCGAAAAATAGCATGCCTTGTAGAGAACTAAGTCCGACTTCTAAGTTCTGGCTGATTGGCCAATAGTCATCAAACCCTGAGTGAAGAAGAGTCTCACTATATGTCTTTCAAGCCAAGATCGCCTATCAATTATGTAAAGTAGCCGACATTCAACTCGTCGAAAGCCCATAAATAGTTAGGGCAGCACCTCTCTCGGTTGTCTTCATTTTAGACGAATATTATAAAACCACCCGTGAGAAATAAGCTTTATCCCACTATAGCCTTTGCTATAGCGCTCTGCTTCAGTTGTACTGATGTAGAAAAGACCGTAGACGACGATTTAAGATTTGCCATCAATACAGCCCAAAATTCTGGCGGCTTAGGCGAATACAGAATGCCATTGAGCAATCAACTGCAGCGCATACCACAAGACTTAAACAACCCTTTAACTGCTGACAAAGTAGCTTTAGGGCAGATGCTTTTCCATGAACCAGGATATGCTACAGTAGGAAACTTCGCAGAGATGTCCCAGACATACTCTTGTGCTTCTTGCCATAGTGCTGGAGCTGGATTTCAAGCTAACTTACTTCAGGGAATCGGAGATGGAGGAATAGGATTTGGCATGAACGGAGAAGGAAGACGCATAGACCTCTTTGTCGAGATGGCGAAGATAGATGTACAACCTCTTAGAACTCCCAGCGCTATGAATGGTGCATTTCAGACTAACCTATTATGGAATGGACAGTTTGGTGCCACTGCTGTAAATGAAGGCACAGAATCAGTGTGGCCTGAAGATGGACCAATATCTAAAAATAGATTAGGATATGAAGGACTTGAGATTCAAGCCATCGCAGGACTTGATGTACATAGACATAAGATCGATAAAGAATCTGTAGACACACTTGGATACAAGGCACTTTTTGATCGTGCCTTTCCAGATTTTGATGTAGAAAATAGATATAACAATGAAACTGCCGGCTTGGCAATAGCAGCATATGAAAGAACAATCATGTCCAATGAAGCTCCTTTTCAAAAGTGGCTTCGAGGTGGAAACGCTTGGATGTCAGATGCTCAAAAAGAAGGCGCCATTTTATTCTTTACAAAAGCAAAATGTAATGATTGTCACAATGGTGGTGGCTTAGCAGCGATGGAATTTCATGCGATTGGGTTAAATGATTTCAACCCAGATGACGTGGTTAACTTTGATCCGGCCGATCCTGCAAATAAAGGAAGAGGAAGCTTTACAAAAGATGCTGACGACGATTACAAATTCAAAGTACCTCAGTTGTACAATCTTAAAGACAGTCCGTTTTATGGACACGGTGGTTCATTTACATCAGTGAGAGAATTAATAGCTTACAAGAACTTAGCTATCCCTGAAAATAAATCAGTTCCTGAATCACAATTGTCTCCATTTTTCCAACCACTGGATTTAAGTGAAGAGGAAATTGACTTGCTTACAGACTTTGTAGAAAATGCGCTCTACGATCCCAATCTTTTGAGATACGAGCCATCTTCACTTCCTACAGGTATGTGCTTCCCTAACAATGACTGGATGTCCAAAGAGGATCTTGATTGCAACTAGATTAATGAACTATATAGCTCATTCGCGAATGTGAAAATTAGTAAATGAGACAATTCATTACCTTGAAAATGAAGTAGCCAAAATCAAAAGATCATAAGCGTCTTAAAGCCATAAGGCCATGTCGCTGCGAGACCAAAGAACAATACAACCGTGGTCAATAAGTCTACACACTACTGATTAGCAAACAATTGCTAACTTAGGAAGATGAATAGCCTAAGAAATGTACTTCGGTACTTAGTATACGGAACGATGCTTTGCCTCTGCATCAACTCTTGTCAGTCCAATATAGAAGAATCAACGTCTGACATATCACTATCTGATATAGCACTGACTATCCCTTTCGACTTTGCAATAGAAGAAATCTATAGTCCTAGTGAAAACAAACAAGGTTCTTGGGTGTCCATCACTCAAGGTCCAGGACGACGGTTTTATACATGTGATCAATATGGAGGTCTTTATACATTTGAAATGCCAGAGATAGGCGACACCCTATCTGCAGACGCGGTAGATAGCATCGAGATGAATATGGGATATGCACAAGGCCTTCTTTGGGCCTTCAATAGTCTTTATGTTGTGGTCGTAAAAAGTGTAAATGAAGACAGCCCTGAAGATCCATCAAGCGGTGTATATCGTCTTACAGATGAAGATGGTGACGGCACTTTAGACAAGCAAGTCAAAATCTTAACTGTAAGTGGCACCAGTGAACATGGACCACATACGCTACGAGTTAGTCCTGATGGCCAATCACTATACTTCATAGCAGGTAATTTTAATTTAGTACCAGACCACTTCAAGAGTAGACTTCCACGTAACTGGGATGAAGACAACTTGCTAAAGCCTTATCTTGATGCAAGCGGTCATGCTATTGATCTTAAAGCCCCAGGCGGATGGCTGGCAAAGACCGATCCCGAAGGAAAAGAATGGGAGCTCATCGGAGCAGGAATGAGAAACCCTTTTAGCTTCGGCATCAATGATCATGGTGAACTATTCGCTTATGACGCAGATATGGAGTGGGACTTTGGCATGCCTTGGTATAGACCGACACGCATCCTCCATGTGACGAGTGGTTCAGAATTTGGCTGGCGTACTGGATCAGGTAAATGGCCCGTCTACTATCCCGACAATCTACCTGCTGTTGAAAACATGTCACAAGGATCTCCTACTGCAGTCATCATGGGTAAGGATTTGTCCTTCCCTGCCAAATACAAAGATGGATTGTTCGCCTGTGATTGGAGTTTTGGAACAATTTATTATGTTGATTTAAAGGAGTCAGGAAGTTCATATGAAGGAAAAAAAGAAGAATTCCTTTCTGGCATACCACTTCCGATCACAAATGCTACAGCAGGTTCAGATGGAAATCTATACTTTCTAACTGGTGGCCGAAGATTAGCAAGCAGACTATTCAGAGTGAGGTATACAGGAATCGAAGACACTGATATAAACCCAAGTCCCTCAGATCCAGAGGCAACCGCACTTCGAGGTACAAGAAAGAAGTTAGAAGCATTTCACACTGGAGAAAATCCGGAAGCAGTTTCTGCATCGTGGTCATTTCTCGATCACCCGGATAGGCACATCAGGTATGCCGCAAGGATAGCTATCGAGCACCAACCATTAGAATCATGGATCACTAACTTATGGACCGAAGATGATCCTGTTAAAATGACACAAGGCGCTATCGCTTATGCAAGATCAGGTGGTGAGATTGGAAAACGGATTACTACAAAGCTAACGAGCATCAATTATAAAAAACTGAGTGACGAAGACAGAATCGCTTGGGCGAGATCTATAGCCCTTCTCCTTGCTCGCAATGACTACCCTTCCGGAAATATAGTTCAATCTATAATAAACAAAGTAAATCCACTCTACCCTGCTACTGACTCAAAACTTAATAGAATTCTGAGTGAAATAATGATCTACCTGAATGCTCCTGAAGGTGTCCAAAAAACTATGGCGCTTCTCGATGCTCAAGAGAAAGATGCAACTACATCTCACCCTGAGATCCTTTCTAAAAAACTATTAGAAAGAAGTGAGCAATACGGCCCTCAGATCGCTGACATGCTAGACAACATGCCTCCTACTGAAGCCATATATTATGTGACAGTACTGAGTCATGCAAAAGAAGGATGGACGAAAGAACTTAGAACCAACTACTTCTCATGGTTTGATAAAGCATTGAGAAAGAAAGGAGGTGTCAGCTACAAAGCCTTCTTAGACAATATCAGAGCACAAGCACTAACTCATGTTCCCGATGCTGAAAAAGACTACTTCAATCAATTAGCTGGATTTTATTCGCCTATGACTGCCATGGCTAATCTGCCTAAACCTATAGGGCCAGGAAAAAATTATAACATGTATGATCTTGGACGAATAGCAACTTGGGGAGATGACAAAATCAAAAACTATGAAAGAGATTATGCAGCTGGATTCAGAGCGTATCAAGCAGCCCTGTGTTCTTCATGTCATCGCATGAATGGTGAAGGAGGAGCTTCTGGGCCCGACCTTTCAAACATCAATACTCGCTTCAATAAAAATGAAATAGTGACAGCCATATTAAATCCACACGAGACGATTTCTGATCAGTATTCATTTACCTCTTTTAATCTTAAAGATGGAAGTAGGCGAGTCGGAAGAGTGGTCAATGAATCAGATGACAATTACACTATTTTCCAAAGTCCGTATGATATCACAGCTACAGTGGAAATTGCAAAATCAGATATCACCAGTCAAGAAGAATCAGCTATTTCTCCTATGCCTGCAAAGTTGCTTAATCCGCTGAATGAAGATGAAGTCCTTGATCTAATGGTTTATCTTTTAGCAGGAGGCAAGGCAGATAGTGAGCTGTATTAGAGTTTTAGAGGTTTTAGAGATTTAATGTGTTCAAAAAAGTCTAACGTATAAAACGTGTTACTCCAAGTCCACACTGCGGTAAGCATCAATCACTGCTTGCTCGCCCTCAGCACCATCTCTGAAATTTCCATGTTCCATACCCAGGATACCTGTGAAGCCTTTTGAATGAATGTGCTTGAAAATATTTTTATAATTAATCTCGCCTGTAGTAGGTTCTTTGCGGCCTGGATTGTCACCGATCTGGAAGTATGCTACTTCCTCATACGAGGCATCGATATTAGGTATGATATTGCCTTCTTGGATCTGCTGATGATATATATCAAATAGAATCTTACATGATGGACTACCAACAGATCTACAGATCTCATATCCCTGTGCAATCTTAGTTAAAAAGAGACCTGGGTGATTTCTAAAATTCAATGGCTCTAACACCATCGTGATATCATGTGGTTCTAATATCGAAGAAGCTTGCTTTAATGACTCGATCACATGAGCAGTCTGATATCCCATGTCTTGACGTAGATCTAAATGACCTGGCACAACGGTCATCCACTTGGCATTAACTCGCTTAGCTACATCTACTGCTTTCTTGATATAATCCAAGAACTCCGCTCGCATATCTTCTTTGCCAGAAGCGAGGTTAGCTTCTTTCCAATAAATCTTATGCGCCACAAATACCCCCATCTCGAGTCCACGCTTGCCCATAGTGCTAGCCATCTTCTCTTGGACCGAGATATCTCTTTCCCTCATGCTATTATCCTCAAAAGCTGTAAAGCCTTGATCAGCCATAAAATTGAGCTGATCGATTGGATCGTCTCCAGCCAGATTCTTGAACATACCCAAGTGAGGTGCGAATTTCATCTTAAAGGTGGGCGCAGCAGTAGATGCTGGAGATTCAGAATGACCCGTTGCAGCGACGACTGCCGATGCAGGAGCACATGCAGCTAATGGTGTCAAAAGTGCTGAGTTCTTTAGAAATGATCTTCTTTCCATGGTAAACGGTATTTTTCTTTTGGTAAGATAATCAAACACCGATACTATCAGTTGTCTTCAAAGAGGAAATCACATTGTATTAGTCGCTCATATCTATTTTGCACTATGTGAATATGGAATAAAAAAGCCCCGACAAATGCCGGGGCTTCATACTTCATCTTGAACTGACTATAGTTAGGCAGCCTTTTTCTTTGGCTGTGTTTTTAGCTTTTTACCTAAGATGATATCCATTTTCATGCGATCTGAAGTAGCGGCGAAAAACCTTCTTGGTCTAAGTCCCACTGTGTAATTGCTAGGTGATGTTGCGAATCCTCTCATAACTGTACTTTTTTAAAGGGTTAAAATATAATTTGGTCAATGAATAGTACTTAACATGATATCAGATTATTATGTTGTTCGTGAAACGATATTTAAATAATCCTTCTGAATATAACACGTCAAAGGTGAACCAAAAGTTACCCTTGAAGCATGAATCCTCTACTATCCAAGAAGGAATCTCGACGAATGGACCTATTTCTGGTTTGAATGATAAAGAGCTAATTACAGCGGAAAGATGATCATATCCCTTTGAACCCTTCAAGGTAGTCTCCCACCCTTCTCAGGAATGATCCGCCCAATGATCCATCGACGATCCGATGATCGTAAGAAAGAGATAAGAGTATGTGATTACGGGCCTCTATAGTGTCGCTTATCTCTTTTGAAGATGTATCAAAAGAGAAGTGTCTCTATACACGTACAAGCTGCATCAAAGGCTCAAAGGAATACAGTCCTGGCCTTCGCCCTGAAGGCTCCTCTAGAGTAATTATAAGTTCTTTTTCGAGAAGAACTCTTGTAAACCTCGAAGCAGTTGGTCCTGGTATTCCACTTTTAGATGTGAAGCTGTTATTTCTAAAAATTGGGTTAGTAAAGAGGAAATCCAAAGCATTTATACTCCATTTTGAAGATAACGATTCTGCAAAGATCAATTTCATTTCCTCATATAATTCTCTTATTCTATCTGCGATATCAAGTTTACGTATTGCTTGACTTTCGATTGCTTTCAAGAAAAACTCACACCATAGCTCCCAATCTCCTTTATCTGACACATTTCTCATTGTATCAATATATTCATCTTTATTTTCTTCTAAGTACCCACTCACGTAAAAATGAGGTTCTGAAATCACTCCACTTGACCAAAGCAATAGTGTAATTAGCATTCTACCAATTCTTCCATTACCATCATGGAATGGATGTAGCGCTTCAAACTCTATATGCATTAATGCTACCTTCACTAGAGTTGTATGATCAGATTCGTCGATATATTGAAATAGATCTTCTAATCCGTCCAACAATTTTTCTGGACTGATTGGTATGAACAATATGTTCTTCTTTAGTTTATCTGCTAAGTAATTTTGTTCTTTTTTGAATTCACCCGGTGATTTTTTTGCCCCTCTCCCAAAAAAAAGTAATTGTTGATGCAGAGTTTTGATAAATGAAGTTGATAACTTATAGCCAACTTCCATGGCCTCCTGTGCATTTGTCAATGCTCTTCTGTACAATATTGTTTCAAGCACTTCTGACCTTACATTATTTGGATTTAATTCTGACTTATTGGTATTATTTGCTTCATATTTTAAAATCTCATCCATTGTACTTATTGTTCCCTCCATTCTTGATGAAATTACAGCCTCTTGATTCCGCAGTGGCGCCAATAGGATTTCACTATTATGCATTGTTTTTAACATTTGGTCATATCGGGCAATAGCATCTGTCGCTTTTATGAGAGAATCTATGAACCGATCGTATTTTATATCCTTTGGCGGAAACTGACCATAGTGATACTTAATCGCATTGTCCAGGTTTAGATTCATTATTTATATATTTTTGATTATCAAATTTAGTAAAATATGACAATCAAACCAGTTTGGTGTTAAAACATTTGTGCCAAAAACTATAGTCAATCATTTTATCTTGAAAGTGAAAGACAACATAATTTGATGTGAATTCATTTAGAACAAAACCTCTTGTCTATCACAATATCTAAAATACGATAAACAAAAATGTCACATTCATGCTTCATAACGCTTTTCGGATGGCTTAAAATGGCAAAAGACTAATCATATTCCTTTGAACCCTTCAAGGTAGTCTCCTACCCTTCTTAGGAATGATCCGCCCAATGATCCATCGACAATCCGATGATCGTAAGAAAGAGATAAGAACATGTAGCGTCGGATATCTATTCGATCTCCTTCAGGGGCCTCGACGACGCCCGGTCTTTTTCTGATGGCACCAACTGAGAGTATGGCTGCCTGTGGTTGATTAATGATCGGCGTACCCATGGTATTGCCAAAGGTGCCGACGTTGGTCAAGGTGAATGTACCTCCTTGTACCTCATCAGGTTTTAGCTTACCCGTACGTGCTCTTACTGCGAGGTCATTCACGGAGGCTACAAGACCTGAGAGATCAAAATGATCTGCATCCTTTATGACAGGAACGATCAAGTTACCTGAAGCCGTAGCAGTGGCCATACCGATGTTTATAGACTTCTTGAGTATGATGTTATAGCCTTCGAC
>CALHUZ010000346.1 GCA_938039305.1 uncultured Saprospiraceae bacterium | reverse complement strand
ATTGCTTCATGGCATAGAGGTGGTCAATGACATCACGTATAGTGAGCACAACTTAGAGTTGGCAATAAAGAATGGATTGACCGCTATAGGGACTTCTGATATCCACGGTTTAGTTGATTGGCAATATGGTCTTGCCGATGGGGGGCATCGTCCGATATCTATAGTATTTGCCAAGGAGCGAACTGAAGGGTCGATTAAGGAAGCATTGTTCGCAAAGAGAACTGTGGCTTGGTTTGATGATGTGTTAATAGGAGAGGAGGCGTATATTAAACCTCTTGCAAAAGCTTGCTTGAGTATGAAGTCTAAGGACTTCATCGGGCCATCTTCAATTGAGGAAATTGTAATCACTAATCTGAGTAGCGCGAAGTTTATTCTAAAGAACAATTCTAATTATGATTTTTATAATCAATCTGATATTGTGATTATAGAGCCTAATGATGAAACGCTGATACAAGTGATTACAAAAGACGGGAAGGCTGTTACCAAAATAGAAATGGAAGTCTTAAGCGCAGTCACAGGTAGACAAAGACATCCGATTGTAACTTGGGATGTAAAACGTTAAAATTAATATAGGTTGTAGAAGGAGAAAGTTAATCAACGATTGTTTTAGCCATCTTCATCGGAACAGCTACACACTTCTTTTCCATATAATCAGCTATCTCGTTTATAAGAGCTTGCGCTTCAGGCGTGAGACTGTCTATCTTATCTTTATAAACAAGGTTAAGCGCACGATCTTTTACTTTTCCAATTTCTTCTGGAAGCTTACCTAAGGCTTTTTCAACTTTACGCCTTGCATATAGGCTTTGAAATTCTGTTAAATGAGTTGAAAGTATCACACGAGCAGCGCTGATATTGCCGCTGCGAAACTGCATATTTTTTTCAGCAAGAACTCTAAGGCTATCAATAGATATGTAGTCTACTGAGTCTAGTGATGGGACATCGGGAGCGATGTTATGAGGAATAGAAAGATCAATTAGAATCTTCTTGTCATTATTCTGATTGATGCTATTAAAGATGTCCAATGTGACTATTGGATCTTGGGCAGCTGTACAGGCAAATATGCAATCAAATCCTTCAGAGTAATCTTTTAATTCTCCCAGGTACTGAGCTTCGGCACCAAGTTCTTCACTTAGTTTCTTCGCATTATCCAGAGATCGATTAAAGATGACGATATTCTCATACTTATACTTCAATAAGAATCTACCAACAGTACCATTAGTTTCTCCCGCACCAATTAGTAAGATCCGCGCATCCTTATCTACATCCCGCTTTAAAAATTCTTGAATGGCAAGAGATACTACTGAGACAGGCTTTGCGCCGATAGAGGTATTTGTGTAAACATCCTTGGCAGCTCGAACTGTAGATTGTTCTACAAGCCTAAGCTTATCGCTACACAGTTTATGCTTCCTACAAAAAGTATAGGCCTGCTTAAACTGTCTAAATATCTCACGTTCGCCTATCACAAGAGAGTCTATCGATGACGCGACTTCCATAATATGATTGATGGCATCCATGCCCACATAATCAGCAACAATCCGATCAAGGTTAGTCACTTTGGTCTTTTTAATATCTGGATTAACCAGATTAAAGAAATGCGGTATTGTCTCTTTGTCTAAAGGGCCCGCTCCATAAAAGAGAAATATGATGCGATTGCAGGTGTTGAGGTAGATGACCTCTTCTTGCCCAAAGGCTTTTTTAAGTTCATTGAGCTTATCAATGAGCTCTTTATCATCATTATGACGAACTATAAAGTGCTGTAAGTCTTCAGTATTGAGGACTTTATGATTAACAGTAATAAGCTTGTAATGATCGATCATAAACTTGTATCTCAAAATTATTAATACACCCACATTCATTTGTCATGTCAATGTCATATTGAGCCGCAGAAACGTCATATTTCTTATATTAGAGAGAAGAATAGCCATCAGATCTGGCCATCGTCATATGAAAACTAAATCCGAATCATGAGTACTGAACTAAGACCCATAGTAGCTAACTTTTATCATTGGGAAGCGACTACACCAGATGCGACATTTTTGAGGCAACCTAAAGGAGATGGCTGGAAGACTATGAGCTACAAAGAGGCAGGACAGGAGGCTCGTTCTATAGCCGCTGCATTGGCGGCGATGGGGCTCGAAAAGGGTGATCATGTGGGCCTTCTTTCTAAGAATTGTTATCACTGGGTTTTGGCGGATTTGGCGATTATGATTGGCGGATTCGTATCTGTGCCGTTCTATGCGAGCCTTCCGAAGAAGAAATTGGAAGAGGTCGTGGAGTTAAGTGACATAAAAGGACTATTCATAGGTAAACTGGATTCTTGGGGAGATAAAGGATCTGAACTGTCACCATCTCTAAAGACTATTAAGTTTCCACAGTATGCTGGAAATGCAGAGATCACTTTAGGTGAATCTTGGGATGAACTGGTTAAGGCTCACGAGGCTGTTAAAGGAAATCCAGTGCCAAGTCTTGATGATCTGTGGACGATCAAATTCACATCTGGAACCACAGGCACGCCTAAGGGAGTGATGCATATCCATAAGACACCAGCCCTTATCATGAGCGATGAGGAAAAGACCAATTGGATTGGTATCATGAAACTCAAGGACAGACGATTCTTTTCGTTTTTACCACTTAACCACGTAGGTGAAAGATTAGGATTAGAGGTCCCTTGTTTATATGTCGGTGGTTCTATTTCATTTGCGGAATCGTTAGATACTTTTGCAAAGAACATTCAAGATACGCAGCCGACTATGTTATTTGCTGTGCCTCGGATCTGGACAAAGTTCTATCAAGGAGTCATGTCGAAGATGACTCAAAAGAAACTAGATACGCTGCTCAGTATTCCAATTGTATCTGGAATGACAAAGAAGAAAATAAGAACGGCTCTTGGACTAAGAGATGCTAAGATAGTCGCAACTGGAGCTGCTATCACTCCTGAGTACTTAAAGTCATGGTATAAGAAATTAGGTTTGCATCTCATAGAGGCTTACGGTATGACAGAAGTCTGTGGTTCGATGACCAATGGAGTAGATGAAGATGCTCCTGCTGATTCTGTGGGACGATCTATACCTGCGGGTGAAGTTAAAATCCATGAGGCGTCAGGAGAAGTCCTTATGAAGACGCCTTATATGATGACTGGATATTATAAAGATCCTGAAAAGACTAAAGAGGTCTTGATAGATGGATGGATGCATAGTGGAGATCGCGGCACGATAGATGAGAATGGATATGTGAGAGTCATAGGCCGAGTGAAAGATGCATTCAAAACCTCTAAAGGAAGTTACATAACTCCAAATCCAATGGAAGAGGTGCTTGCTAAAAACGACTATATAGAACAATGTTGTGTAGCTGGTTTAGGTATACCTCAACCCATTTGTCTGGTGAACTTATCTGAGAAAGGCCAAAAAACTGATCGCTCGATAGTTGCCAATGAACTTTCTAAAAGTCTCAAAGAACTTAATGGTACTCTTTCTAATTATGAAAGAGTTTCTACTGTAGTTATCAATAAAGATACTTGGTCAGAATCTAACGATATGCTCACTCCAACACTTAAAGTGAAAAGAGGGAAATTAGATGATCATTTTGGAAAGCAATATTTGACTTGGCATGAAAGCCCAGACCAGGTTATCTGGGAGTAAAGCTATATTGAAGAAATATATGTGGACAAATAGATCATCATTAATAGTTTAGCGGTCCAAAGTATAGTTCTTACCCAATTAGTCTTGATTAGCTTTTCTACTAGCTCTTGACTAAACACTTCAGCTAATTTATTATGGATTGGTACTTGAATCAGGAAGGTAGAGATCCAAACTATTAATACAAACGTCAATTGTGTTAAGTTGATAATTGAGAATTCTCGGTAGCAAATATAGATTGCAAGGGAAAGTTCAATAACCATAGCAGGTGCTACGATGGGTGTGATAGAGGAAGTATGGTGTCTGTGAAAAGGATCAAAGTTCTCTCTTGAAACAAATCTGAAAGAAGGGTAGTGGACCATTTGAATGATCCAGATGATGCCTACTAGAATAGAGGTGACAACAAGATGCAAGATTTCTAATGTATCCATATAGAAGTTAAATAGGCTATTCTTTAGCCACTTGTTTAAGTACGACCCAAGCTCCAAGTAAAGCAGGGATGAAAAGTAAAAAGCTTCTATGAAGTAAGGTTATAGATCCTGTATAATCTTCTGCTACAAAGGGCGCCATCAAAGCAACCAAAGAGACTTCAGCTATGCCACTTCCTCCAGGAGTTGGTGCAAAATAAAGCAATAGGTATTGCACACTCATGACAGCAATGATCGGCCAAAATTCAACTTCTAGTCCAAAGGCTAAAACAAAGATGTAAGCTAAGGCATACTTGTTAAAGTATAAAACTATTGTCAATAAGAAACTATAGATCATAAGTTGAGGCTTAGTTTTTAAAAGCCCTATATACTTCTTTTGATAATCAGACATTGTGGTGATAGCCTTCGTTCCTAAGTTAGATATCTTTTCGCCCCATTTTTTTGATAGATTATTGATTAAATTTCCAATTAAGAATATAGCCTTTCCTAATAGTTGAGGAGAAAATAATCCTATTACAATCACGATGAGAAGCGTAGTGAAAACACTAAACCCAAATTGTGTAAGATGATAGACAAAGCCGTCAGGAATGCGGTCTTTCAATATGTAAATAGCTAAGGCACCTGTCAAAGGAAAGAAAACCAACGTTGACACCCAATTGAAAAAACTTGCGGATATGATATCAGGAAGTTTTACGCCATTTCTATAAAAAATATACCACTGCGCTGGACCGCCACCGCTTTGAGAAGGGGTAACTGCGCCCATGAAAATGTTAGCAAGATTAGCTTTGATACTGACCATCTGGCTGATACCTGGGACAAACTCTTTTATAAAAACGTGATTTCGCAGTCCTCCGATATAGATGTCATTGAAGATGAAAATTAATCCTAAAGCTATATATCCAAGATTGATTGTAGACCAAGCCTCTAATGTCTTTCCAGTATTAGTATATAAAAATATGCCTACTAATGTGACAAGTGAAATGGAAATGAAAACGACAATGCCGCGCTTGATTATCTTAGGGTTAAATACCTCTAAGACATTCATGCCAGACTTATCATTAGGTTCTTGGGACATTCTGATTATAATGGTTAGTTATCGAGCCATTCTCTAATGACCTTATTGATATGTGTCGTTCTGACGGGTTCAGAGATAAGATCTTTCTTATTGGTTAGGATTGGTACATGCATATGTTCCCAGTGTAAGGAACCATGAGACCCCTTATGTTCTGGCACTTCCCAAAATTCTCGAAGGTCATAGCCTATTGCAGCACTAATGACAACATCGCCAGCACGATCACTCTTCATTAACTCTGATATCTGATATAGTGCATCTGGATATTTTGATTCAAAAGTCTTAGTAAAGCATTCTTCTGTATCCATGGGCTCAGGAATAGCACCAAGTTCTAATGGATCAGAAGTCTCAAGTTGATAAGATAGTTTGCCTTCTTTATTTATATTAATGATAGCTTCTCCTTTGTTATTTTGTAATCTGATTGAATTTTCATCATTGCGATAAATTATAAAATCAATTGCATCTTCTTTTACAAATTCGTCTAAAACTGCGCCATGTTTTTGTTTTAATGCATCTGAATAGTAGTGATCCTTCATATCTAAAAATGAAAGGCTTGCAAAAGAGTTTCCAGAAATGAAAACAGCAAGATTAGGGGCGATACTCCAGATGGATGGGTACTCAAGTATTCTGTATCCTTTCTTTTTAAAGTAGCGACCTAAGTCTAAGTGATGCTTTGTAGAACTGAGGCCATGATCAGAAACCATGATGATTAAGGTATCATCATACTCATTTTTCTCTTTTAGTCTATTGACTACATCTCCAAGACTTCTATCAACTATTTTATAGGCTTCAACTGTCTTGTCATCGTTGAAATGATAAGAATGGGAGTCCCAGTCTACACTTGGGAACACTGCAAATACAAATTGCGGATCAAGCTCTAGGCTTTCCATCAGGCGTTCATGTCCAGCTTCATCGACAGGATGATGCTCATGATAGAAGTGGGCTCTAAAGTATAATCCTGTTTTCCCTTTTTTCGTGAGGTCATTTTCTTCTTTGACTCCCTTGGTTACCATGTTATAGATATTATAACCCTTAGGGTAGATCTCGAAAAGTGAAGGCTTTTCTGGATCCATATCGTCATTGAAAAATTTGGCTTCATAGCCACAATAACTCCTCATGGCATCTCGATTCCATCTGTTCTTAGCGAAGTATTGCTTCTTGTCGAACCATCTGATACCAGTGATATCGTGCATGCCTGGATGATGTCCAGTCAAGAATGGAAGATAGGCAGGTCCAGTAGTTGATGGATAGCAAGTCGACCCTTTTGTAAATGATCCTTTATCAAATAAGTGTTCTTTGATGTTAGGCAATTGATTTTTATCAATCAGATCTTTTATTATATCTGGCCTTGCTCCATCTACGAGATAGAAGATGACTTTCTTTTTATTAGTCGGTTCTTTCATTCTGGTACCAAATGTAGCCGATATCAGCATTTAATAAGCGTCGCAACCCGAAAATTCGACGGACATAGTTTCTAGATATATATGCGTAACTTTGTATACGTAGGGAACATCACGCCGCATCGCTCCCTTTCACAACTACATATATGACATTTGAAGAATTAGGACTTGAGGAATCATTATTAGAGGCACTGGATTATATGGGTTTTAAAGAAGCCACACCCATTCAAGAACAAGCCATCCCGATGATCCTCGCAGAGAATGATATGCTCGCTTGCGCTCAGACCGGTACGGGAAAAACAGCGGCTTTTATCCTACCTATACTTAATAAGTTAGCTGCTAAACCGTCTAAGCATATCAATACTCTTGTTATCGCCCCCACACGGGAGCTGGCACTTCAGATTGATCAACAGATACAAGCATTTGCTTACTTCGTAAATGTTAGTTCTTGTCCTGTGTATGGAGGAGGAGATGGTAGTGACTTCGAGACTCAGAAAAGAGCACTAGTGAGTGGTACAGAAGTGATCGTGGCAACGCCAGGAAAGCTGATATCTCACCTTAACATGGGTTATGCTAATTGGGATCACGTAGAGCATTTGATACTTGATGAGGCGGACCGGATGTTAGACATGGGGTTCTTCGATGACCTTATGAAGATCGTTGGATTCTTACCTAAGAAGCGACAGAACTTGATGTTTAGTGCGACCATGCCTCCTAAGATTAGGAAGCTTGCGAAATCTATATTACACGAACCGAAAGAAATAAGCCTTTCTATTTCTAAGCCCGCAGCTGGAGTACTTCAAGCTGCTTACCTTGCTTATGATAGTCAGAAGGCACAGCTCATCAGAGGGTTGATAGCTGATAAACCGAGTTATACAAGCATTATCATATTTACTTCTACGAAGAAGAAAGTGAGCGAGATTGTCAGAGCCCTTAAGGGAAATGGATACAATGTCCAAGCTGTAAGTAGTGATCTTCAGCAAAAGGAAAGAGAAGATGCAGTGCGGAAATTTAGAAGCCATGAGACGAGAGTTCTTGTGGCAACTGACGTCCTAAGTAGAGGTATTGATATAAAGAATATCAATCTGGTCATCAACTATGATGTGCCTAACGATGCTGAAGATTACGTACACAGAATCGGAAGAACTGCAAGAGCTGATAGTACTGGAGTTGCTCTCACTGTCATCAACCCTGATGACATGTATAAGTTTTCTAAGATAGAAGAGCTGATAGAGATGGAAGTCCCTAAAGTACCATTACCAAAAGAACTTGGTGACGGTCCAGAATGGTCGACTAAACAAGTCCGTCGAGGTGGCGGTGGTGGAAGAGGAGGAAGACATGGCGGAGGCAATCGTGGTGGTGGAAACCGCGGAGGTGGTAATCGCGGTGGCGGTGGCAATCGTTCTGGCGGCGGCGGGAATAAGAGAAGGTAATAATAATCTCTCCACTATTCCAGTTACGTTTAGCTGGCATAGTGAAGAGATACAATCATTATAATTTAGTTATTCAGTTTTTCTTCTACTGTTGTGAGCATTTCTGATGCTCTTTCATCTTCATTTTTGATGTTTAGTACTCTTTCGAAACATCCCTTTGCTTCATTATACTTTTCTAACTCTATATATAACTCTCCTAAGCTATCATGAACGTTTGGGTCAAAAGGAAATATCCTTGCATTGGCTTTAAAAGCTAATTCTGCTAAGTCATATTTTTCAGCTGCCATCAAGACGTAGCCGTAGGTATTGAGCTCTCCAGGTCCTGAAACATTACGATACATTTTGTTAAGCGTAGACTTGAAATCACTATGTAGGGAGTCCTTATGGGTTTGAAAGTGGTTGTTTAGAATAGCGACAGCTTGATACCTTGGCTGGGAAGGAAAGCCTAATGCTATCTGAGCGATATCAGTGTCGAGATCATTCACTGGGCGCTCTACTATTCTTCCTATTTCCTTATCGCCTTTTTCAAAAACGAAGGTTGGCACTCTATGAATGTTGTATTTTTCTTCGGTTCTTTCAGGACTCCTTTTGTATTCTTTGCCACTTCTGTGTAGTGCAACTATTTCTAATTGATCTTCTTTTAAACCTAAGTGCTTCCATGTTTTTATAAATTTTGGAAGTAGATACTTCGTGTCTCCACACCATGTGCCGATGTATATTTTAACAGTTGCGTCTTTAAGATTTTCACCTAAGTCAGTTGATATGCTTGGTTCGTAGTCTTCTTGGTATTCAGTAAACCAATCTACATAAGGAGCTTGAGACAAAGCTTGAAGATCTACGTCACCTAACAAATGCACATCTCCTTTCTCAGTTGTATATGATGACTGTGCAAATGATAAATTATAATTTGATAGTAAGAGAAATGCAATAAAGACAAAGTTTATATTTTTCATAGTTGTAGTGTTTTTGTATACTGCAATATTAAATCACTCCTTACCTTGATGTTGTTAATCGATGTGTAACGATAGT